>JAEINL010000099.1 GCA_016342655.1 Sphaerochaeta sp.
AGTGAAACTTTGCACTTGAAAACTGGGTACTGAGAACGGTGTGGTTTATAGGTCTACTTTTGTGTTTATCGTAGGATCATGTAACGCTTGCTGAAAAAGATCCTGGATATCTTACAATTGATAGAATTCTTAAAAAAAATGGATTTATCAAAGATTCAAAATCATACTTCAAGTATATAAAAACTATATCTATCGAAGGGCAGGAATTAGCTGTAGATCTTGATATGCTCGCAGGTAAGTATGGAGGGAAACACGGAACAGTAAGCCAGCATATTTCTGGGTTAAAAGCTCTTCCTTCAACTGGTGGTAACTATGCTTTTGACTATCCGGCCTTTGAAACAAGAATCTCTGGTACACGGCCAGATGGTGCAAGTGATTCTGCCATAATTCAAGTGATTGACTTGATCCCTTTCTTAGTGATGAAAACCTCTGCCCTTGGTCGGGGTAAATCAAAGGATGCTTACGATATCTATTTCATTCTCAAGAACTACACGGGAGGACCATCAGTACTAGCTAAAAGGGTTGCTCCTATTATCCATTCAGAAATTATTCATACCATGCTTATTAAACTTTCAGCAAAATTTGAGAGTCCCAAACATGCAGGGCCTATTGATGTAGCCGATTTTTTGGATGAGAAAGATGAAGAAATCTATGCAATAAACTGCCAAGATGCTTTCCAAGTGGTGCAAGCCTTTCTTCGTCCGATATTTTCGCATTCTTAGATCCAATTTCAAAATGCTGTAGCTCGCTTATAAATATCCAGAAGTGTCTGCATGTTCATCCAAAGCATCTAAAAGGCCAAAACCTTTCCGGTATTTTTTCTCAGATGCAAGCAACACTAAGCAAAAATTGCTGAAGAACCTCTTCACTTGGACATGGCAATGAAGCCTCTCCTGGATGAAGAGGCTTATTATATCAGTCCTTGCCACTGTTCTGGATGCTTGTTCAGCCCTGGCCTCTTCCTTCGACAGCAACATCTTCCAAGCTATTTTAATGGTAGTCAGCAGGATTGTTCAATCGCCTCAGCATCGGTGCTATTGCGTGCGAATATTCAGCCTGCGCTGATAAGAGAAAAGCCCTGTTGCATGATAGCAACGGGGCTTTTCCTTGCAGTAGTAAAACCATTGCAAAAAGCAAATATGGAAAAATTTATAATTAATTCGGTGATATTTTAAAAAGGCAGATATTATTATAATTAATGATTGCCCCTGTACGCTTCTTATGTAATAATGATACTGAAGGAAGTGCCATGGTGAATAAACCAAAACCCCTACAATTCCCCTTTCCGGAAAGAAAATTCATCAGAACCAGCAAGATGATTGAGCTAGGATACAGTTACTATATGATACATCGTTTTGTCAAAGATGGCATCATTTCAAGAATCAATGGGAACACCTTTGAAAATCTACAGTATACGATGGATGAAAACGAATTTATGTATGTGGATGGATATGTTGAACAAGGCGTCGTTTGTCTGATGAGTGCAGCGGTGTACCATGGGATGAGCACTTTTAGGCCGTATCAAATCGATGTGGCGATTCCTAGCAAGTCAAAAGTATCAATACTTCCTGATTGGCCATCTATTGGGATATTCTATTTTTCTGACAGCCGTCATCAGCTCGGCATCGAAAGAATATCATTTGAAGGGGGATCATGTGCCATCTATGACAAAGAAAAGACTGTATGTGATCTGTTGACCTATAGAAATAAATATGGGCATGAGGATTGCCTAGCTGTGCTGAAAAATTATCTTAGAGAAGAAGACCGCGACATTAACAAACTCATCCGTTATGCGCAGCAGCTGAGGCTTTATGGAATCTTGTCAAAATACCTGGAGGTACTCCTATGAATTCACTCTTCATAGTAATTACCCCATTTTTATGCGGTCTCCACAAGAAGCACACCAAGAAGCCTTATTATTAAGATGATTTTCAAGACCAAACACCACAACTCGTGGTAGTGCAGAGGTTTTTGTTTGTATCTTGGGCAATCTTTCTTACAGTTAAACAGAAAAGGGGAATGGGATGAAAAAAAGGATACCTTACGAAAGAAAAAGGTCCAGACTTGGAGGAGCCGCATACAGATTGGTTTCTTTGTTCTGGTAGCCTACATCACTGTGGTTAATGGTTTAGGAGAGATGGGTGTGGTTTTGCCTGCCTTCCTTGGAGGGGCTTCTCTGCATGCAATCTGTCCTTTTGGTGGGGTTGTATCCTTCTGGAACCTGGTGACCCTTGGTACCTTGGTCAAGAAGGTGCATGAGTCATCGGTAGTTCTTGCAGTGCTTGGCTTGTTCCTGGCCATTTTGTTTGGTCCGGTCATCTGTGGTTGGATCTGTCCGTTTGGAACCTTCCAGGAATGGATCGGTAAGCTTGGGCGAAAGATTTTCAAGAAAAAGTATAATCATTTCATCAACACACGATTGGATAAGGTCCTCCAGTATACCCGGTACCTTGTTCTTATCTGGGTTTCCTACATGACAGTCGTTTCAGGAAAGCTCATCTTTCAGGATTATGACCCGTACTATGCGCTGTTTAACTTTTGGAGTGGTGAGGTAGCCATCTCAGGCTTTATCTTGCTTGGTCTGGTCATGCTCCTCTCTTTGCTGGTCGAGCGCCCCTTCTGCAAATATGCCTGCCCGTATGGGGCCTTCCTAGGAATCTTCAACCTGTTCAGGGTTTTTAAGATCAGGAGAACTGAGGCGACCTGCATTTCCTGCAATGCCTGTACAAAGGCATGTCCTATGAATATTGATGTTGCCACAGACAATGTCGTAAGGGACCATCAGTGTATTTCCTGCATGAAGTGTACCAGCGAGGCTGCCTGTCCTGTTGGGGATACGGTGGATTTCTCCCTTGCAAAACCCAAGAAAAAGATTTCCACCAGAACCTTGGGCATAGTCTCTGTGGTTATCCTATTCGCTGGTATCGCAATATCGTCCTTTATAGGATTTTGGAATGTGGAATCCACCAAACAACCTGCTTTGATCAAGGTCGGTGAATTTGCAGGCCTACCCAGTCCTTCTGATATCCGGGGTTCCTATTCTTGGGATGATGTCTCCAAAGCCTTTGACATTCCTTCCAGCCTAATGGTGGAGGCCTTTGGAGCCTCTTCTTCTGCTGATAAGGTCAACCTGCTTGAGGCTCTCTATCTGGGGAAAGTCCCTGAAGGGCTGGAGGTTGGAACCGATTCTGTCCGACTGTTTGTCTCTCTCTATACCGGATTGCCTCACATCCCAGAGGAAGGTACGATCCTACCAGAATCTGCAATACTGGTGTTGAGAAGGGAGGGAAAGGATACCTCTCCAGACTTTGAGGAAGTGGCAAGCAGGGCTGTCAGTCTTGGGGAATTGCCTGCAGTTTCTGACCAAGGAGTTACCCCGAGTACATCACACACAGTTTCCCTTACCGGGAAAACCATTTTCCAGGAATTGCTCGATGCAGGCTATAAACTCCAGGATATTGAAGCGATAGCAGGGAAACCCAAGAGCTTAAGTATGGCGATAAAAGACTTTGTCACAGAACAGGGCGTTGAATTTTCTGAGATAAAGGCGAAACTCGCTGAGCTTGTTCCCCTACAATAACTATTTTCTGATCGGAGCACATCAGGACTTGGAAGTATATTCCAAGTCCTGATGTCATTCCCCAACGAAGCGAGAGTAGCGGAAGCATTACCATGGTTCGACCATTACCGAGCGAGTGCCGGGAAAGCAAGGTGAGATACGTGAGCCCCAGGAGGCAACGCCTCCTCTTTCCAGGGCTTGCCCTGGGGTATTGATACCTTTCATTATTCACTGGTTATTTTTCCAAGTGATTATTGAACATGATAGCTGAAGGTGATGAGAAATTAGCGGATTTCAGTGATGAAAAATTCCCGGATTCTAGTGATGAATCTGACCGGATTTACCAGACTGTTGCCTTTTTCTCCAGGTTCTTCATTCCATAATAGAAAAAGAATGCTGTGACTACAGTGGAGATTATGTCAGCAAACGGTGCTGCAAAAAGGATCCCTTCCAAACCCCAAAACAAGGGGAAAATCAGGATGGCAGGGATAAGGAAGATTACCTGCCTAGAGAGGGTGAGGAACATGGCTGATCGGGGTCTGCCGATTGCCTGGAAGAAGTTTGCCCCGATGATCTGGAACCCGATAAGAGGGGTGAGCATGAACCATCGCTTCAGCGCAAAGCTACCAAGCTTGACCAACTCCGGCTCCTGATTGAACAGGCCCACCATCTGAGTAGGGATGAAGCGGGTGGCAAGAAAGCCAACCATCACCAAGGCAGTTGCTGCCAGGATGCCGAGTTTAGCCGCTTCCTTCACCCTGTCAAACTGTCTTGCTCCAAAGTTGAAGCTGATGATGGGCAGGACCCCTTGGTTGATGCCGATGACCGGCATGATGAGTAGGGTCTGCAAGCTGTTCACAATACCCATCGCTGATATGCCAAGGTCTCCTCCGTAAGCGATGAGGGTCCTATTCAGGATAATATTGAGAAGGCTGTTGGCCAGCTGTAGGGCGAAGGGAGGAACTCCCAAGCTGATGATAGTCAGCACTAAGGTCCTGTGGAGCCTCATGTTGGCCCGTTTTAGCTTGCTTCTGCTTCGCTTGCCAAAGAAGTAGCCTACTACCCAAATGGAAGCACAGATCTGGCTGATAATGGTTGCCAGGGCAGCCCCTGCCATACCCATATTCATGGCAAAGATGAAGATAGGGTCTAGTATCATATTGATTCCCGCCCCTAGGAACATGGACATCATGGCAATCTTGGGATTGCCGTCAGCTCTGATGAAGTTGTTCATACCCATGCTCATCACTTGGAAGGTTGCTCCCATGAAGATGATACGCATGTATTCTTTTGCATAAGGCATAACCTCAGAGCTAGCTCCGAAAAGAGTAAGGATCTGGGTAAGGAAAATCTGCCCTAGTAGGGAAAAGGTGAGTCCAGCTATCAACAGGAGGCTGAAGGTATTGCCCAAAGCCTTTTCTGCCTCTTCCTCTTTCTTTTGTCCCAGCTTGATGGCAAAGAGTGTCGAGCCTCCAATTCCAAAGAGTACACCCAAGGCGATGAGGGTTATCATAATGGGAAACGAGATGGTAATGGCTGCAATGCCATAGGCACCAAGGTCAGCCTTGTTGCCTATGAAAATGCGGTCTACGATGTTGTAGAGGGCATTGGCCATCATACCGACAATAGCCGGGACAGAAAACTGTATCAGAAGCTTCGATATTTTCTTTTCCCCTAGGGGGTTCAATTTTTCCATGTCATTTCGCTCCAGTATGTTTAGGAATGGATTTTTTCTCTACTTGGTCGACCATTGTTTGCAAGTCTGAAAAGATGCGCTGGTAGGTCCCTTCATCAAGGCCTTCGGTGATGAAGGAATTCCACTGCATGACACATGTGTAAATTTCCTCTTGCTCGCGTTTTGTCTTATCGGTTAGGAAGATGCGGTTACATCGTTTGTCCTGGTTGTCTTGTTCTTTCCTCACAAATCCTTTGGCAACGAGCGCCTTGATGACCCTTGCTGTTGCTCCCTTGTCTATATAGAGGTAGGAGGAGAGTTCTTCCTGGGTTTGTCCTTCAGCATGGAACAAGGCTAGCAGGAAAGGATATTCCGCGCTTGTCAGCGAGAATTCCTTCAAGGTTTTGTTAATAAATATTTGGCTCTGCCTGTGCAATATGGCAATGAGACGGCCGATGCTTTGATGCTTCATAGGGAAATATATACAACCAATTAGTTGATATGTCAACAATATAAACTCTGTATCTCTTTTCCCATCCCGTGATATACTCATACGTATGCAACAGAAACCCACCATTGCCATCATGTATGATTTTGACAAGACACTCACAACCAAGGATATGCAGGAGTACACCTTCATTCCCAAGCTGGGTATGGAGACCCGCTCTTTCTGGGCAAAGGCAAATGCCTTGGCCCAAGAAGAGGAGATGGACAGCATCCTTGCCTATATGAAGCTCATGCTCGATGAATCCAAAAGACGAAGCCAGCCTATCAGGCGAAGTGATTTCGTCGCCTTGGGATCGAATCTGGAATTCTTTCCAGGAGTACTCTCGTGGTTTGGGAATATAGACAGGGTAGGACAAAAACTTGGCCTTGTTATCGACCACTACATCATCTCGTCAGGGCTACGGGAGATTATCGAAGGGTCTGCAGTAGGGAATCGTTTCAAACGCATCTATGCAAGTGAGTACCTCTACGATGAAAACGGGGTAGCCGTCTGGCCGAAGCTCTCAGTCAACTATACTGCCAAGACCCAGTTCCTGTTCAGGATCAACAAAGGGGTCTTGGATGTGTTCGAGGACAAGAAGTTGAACACCTTCACCCCGGAGAACAGCCGCCCTGTTCCCTTCACCAATATGATATATATAGGAGACGGGCTTACCGATGTTCCCTGCATGAAGCTGGTCAAGTACAATGGGGGTAAAAGCATCGCAGTTCATACGTGTGGGAATTTGGAAACCAGCCACAAGCTTATGCACGAACAGCGGATCGATTTCTTTGCCGAGGCAGATTATTCTGAGGATAAGGAGTTGTTTTCCCTTGTCTCCACTATCCTTTCCAAGATGCACTCGGATAATCTGCTTGCAGCAGAACATCAGAGGATGGCCTCTGATGCAGAGCAAGGGAAACATTCCAAATTATGAGAGCTTTGGAGAAAGTTCTTCTCTCGTAGTTGGCCTCTGCCAAAAGATATTCACTTCAGATGGTTGTATGCATAGTCTCAAAGGCAATTTTTACTCGTTCCAGCAGTACCTGTTGGGGGCTAGTTGAGCTCCAATCCTTCTTTGAGCAGATTTGCAATCATTCTCATGCCTTGTCTTGTAGGGTGGAGACCATCGAAGAGCATGCCATCACCCTCAGTGATGGGGTAGGAGGCTAGGTCTATGAGGTTTGCTTCAGGATAACGCTTTACCGTCTTTCTGATGGTCATTGCCAGGTCGTTTTGGCTCCAGAGGTGTATGTTCTTCTCATCTAGGGCTTTGTCCAATCGTTGCAGGGGGGTGCAGAAGAAGAGCTTGCTCCCTTGGTGGGTTTCTAGCATCAACCGAACCAAATGGTCATATGCTTCGCTGAATACTGCAAGGGTCGCTGGATTCTCAGTCTGGCCAAAGTCATTGGTTCCTCCAAAGACGATGATGATATCGCCGCTAAGGCGCTCCTGCCTTGTATGGGAGAGGAAGCTGGAGGAGGGTGGACGAGATCCCGTCCTGCTGATCCTGCTTCCTGAGTAGGACTCATTTATGATGAGGTGCAGCTTTGTCTCTTCTATGAGCAGATGCCACCAAGTATGTTCCTTGACTAGGACATCACAGCCTTCCTTGGGATAGAAGACCTCGTTTTCACCAGGGTTGCACTGCTCAAAGGTGGAGATGGAATCTCCTAGGATGGAGAAGGTTTTCGCTTTCATGAGAGAAGTGTACAAGGGAGAAGGCCTTGAAGCAAGCGTTGTTAGGTTCCGTTTGATTGGTGTTTTGTGCTATGCTCCTTTGGAGGAGAAATCATGGATACCAAGATTGCTGTAGTGGAAAAGGGGGCTATCACTCGAGTTGGGGCCTTGTTTGTAGAGGCCTTCGGACACACTCCTGCCTTGCTGGTCTCTGATGGGAACACTCTTGGCATTGGCGGTTTCGCCCTTATCCAGAGCCTTGAGCAACAGGGTATACAGGTAAGGCAGTGTTGTTTTGCAGTCCTTCCGCAGGTCTATGCTGATGAGCACTCCATTGAACGGGTTCGTCTCTCTCTAGCCCAGGATGCCAGCATCGCTGTTGCCCTTGGTTCTGGAACCCTCAACGACATCACCAAGCGTGCTAGCTTCGAGGTGGACCGCCCGTATATGGTGGTGGCAACAGCCCCCTCTGTAGACGGCTATACCTCCTATGGAGCGGCTGTCTCCATCAAAGGCTTCAAGCAGACCCTGCCTTGTAATGCACCCACTGCAGTGGTTGCAGATACGGATATTCTCTGCTGTGCCCCTATGCCTATGATAGGAGCAGGTTTCGGGGACTGTATGGCCAAGTTCACAGCAGGCTCTGATTGGATAGTTGCTGACCAATTGGCTTTGCAACCGATACGGGAAGATATCTGGAAGATGGTGCAGACCCCGCTTAGGAAGGTCTATGCAGAGCATAAGGACATTGCCAACCGTGGTCATCGCTCTGTCGGACTACTCTTTGATGCCCTTTCAGCAAGTGGATTTGCTATGCAGGTCATGCATGATTCCAGACCTGCCAGTGGAGCCGAACACCTTATTAGCCACATCTGGGAGATGGAACACTTGGAGATGGATGGTCTTCCTGTAAGCCATGGCTTCAAGGTTGCTGTGGGGACCCTAGCAATGAGTTTCCTCTATGAGATGCTTCCTAGGATGGATTTCTCTACGATCATGCACAAGCCGGTTGAAAGTTGGGAAGAGAGAAAAGAAAGCATCGAACAGGCTTTCTTCTTTGCACCTGCTCTGCTTGATCAGATTCTTCCGATCGCAAAGAGTAAGTTTCTTTCCGGTGATGCTCTGAAAACTCGAAGGAAGGCTATCCTAAGAGCCTTACCCAATATATTGAGGCGTTGTTCGGTACAGCTTCCTCCCTTTAGGGAGTTGAGGCAGGCCATGGCAGAAGTGTCCTGTCCCCTTACGTATGCAGATATCAACACGACCAAAGAGAACTTTCTGCATGCCATACGAGCAGCCCAGATGATTAGGAACCGCTACACGTTGCTCGACCTTCTGTACGAGGCTGGCTTCTTGGAAGAGGCTTTGAAGGCTTTTGACCAGAATATTTTCTAACCAGCAAAAAGGGTAGCTGCCTTGGTTGTGTTTTCTTCTTTTGGTGCTAGAATTAATGTAATTAAGAAAGGAGGGGTACTGTATGCACCCTGTTATTGGAATTAACCTGCCGAACAAGACTTCGTTTGGGAACCTCGATGAAACCCTGCGTCAGATCAAAGGCAATGGATTTGACGCTGTGGAGATTAATATTGAGACCTATCCCCTGATCATTGGCGCTGAGATTTGCCATGAATGGCTAGCTTTGCTCAAGCAGACACTGAGAAAACATGACCTTACCTACACAGCCCATATCGGACGGGGGTTGGACCTTCGCTCCCTTGGTGACCATGCTTACCATACCAAGGTGCTCAATGCTTCGCTTCAGATTTGTAGTGAACTGAACATGAAGGTGTTGGTATTGCACTACGAGGTGAAAAGCCAGAACCAGGTTGCTGAAAAACAGTTTGTTGAGGCGCATAGGAAGGCTGCCTTCCTAGCGGCTGAGTTGGGTGTTGTCATATGTGTGGAGAATATTGAAGTGGAGTTGGTTTTGCCTGTGGTAGAGCTTGCACAAGAGATAGATCATCCGAACCTACGGCTGAATCTCGATACAGGCCATGCCTTCCTTGCGGCGCACTACTACCAGTTTGATTTCCTTAAAGCTGTGGAAATGATGGCCCCATACTTGGGACACGTCCATCTGAATGACAATACAGGTACTTTTGAGTCATTGAGGATCACCAATCGGACAGTCTATGATGGTCTGCCCATGGGGTACCGTAGGGAGTTTGGAAGGGGTGATATCCATCTCCCCCCCTTCTATGGAAAGCTTCCCTTCGGTGAGGTGCTCTCCCGTATTCCCCCAGATTATTCCGGCATATTCATCTGCGAGTATATGTCTGAGGATTTTGGCCCCCTCAACAAGAAGATTCAGGAGCAGGTTCGTCTTGCAGTTGAAGGCTCACGGCCTTAGCGCTTCGGTCATCATTGCAGAAAAGGCTCGGGGTGCATTGCTGACAAAGCTTCGCACCCCTTCTGTATAGAGATAGTGCAAGAGTTGTGGTGAAGGGGTGAGCGGGCATACCTGTAAAAGCCGTGCATGGTCTTTTGTAATCTGTAGTGCCTCTTGGAGAAATCCCAGAGGAAGAGGCGATCGGAGCTCCTCTTCCTCCATAGTGGCAGGGAAGTGGATCTGGACTTCTGTTATTCCGTTGAATCCACTCTCAGAGAATGCATAAAAATGCTGGACAATCTTCTCGGGGGAACCCGAACACCAGGTCATGGTCAAGGCTTGGGGAAGGAGCGCTTGGACTTTCTTACAAAAGGCCTGCTCCTTATGGACAAAGCGGATCCTATCCAGTACCTGATAGTCTCTGAGCATTGCCAGAACATCATCAAGGGGTGCTTCCTTGATTTCCAGATAGAGAAAGCGTTCTCTCTTTTGCTGCATCAAGGCTAAAATCTCAGAGAGAAGGGGGGCTGTCTCTCCCCCACCTACATCAATACGACGCAGTTGCGCAAGGCTCATCTAATGTAAAGTCAACAAAATGTAAAGTAGCCTGAATATCTCCATTCCCAGGAAGGAGAAGAAGATATTCAGCTTTACCTTAGATTTTCAAACACATTCCTTTAACCATGCTGTCAGGTCTTCTTTATCCTTAGAAGATGTTTTATCTTCTGTAATAATATGTGCGGCCAGTTTCTCAATTGCTTTTCTCCTGACTTCCGGATTTGCCTTTGCATAAATTTCAGTTGTAGTCACTGATACATGCCCGAGCAAATCCCTTATGTATATGAGGTTTACACCAGCCTCCAATAGATGCATTGCCTTGCTATGCCTCAATGTATGAGGTGAAATGCCTTCAGGGAATAGGGTTGGTTCCAGTGCTTTTGCTTGTTTGAAATATTTTTTCAGGATATATCCTATTCCCGCCCTTGTCAGAAAGATACCTTGTTTGTTGAAAAACAGGCTATGGTTTGGATCGTTCTTTATCCTTGGTGGTAAGGTCGCTATATATGCGTTTACGATATTAACTGTTTCCTGGGTTATGGGGACTTTACGTTCCTTCCTCCCCTTGCCAAACAGAGATATCACATTCGCATTCATCCAAAGGAAGCTGCCAATCTTCAGGTCGATTACCTCCTGCACCCTGGCTCCGGAGTCATAGGTCAGGCCAATGAGGGCCAGATCCTTCAATCCTTGTTTTGTACGCTGGTTGGGCATCTTCAACAAGAGCCTCAGCCCCTCTACAGTCAGATAGTTCACCGTTTTTTCAGCTGTTTTCTTGAACCTAATCTCAAGGATCTTGTTGCACACAGCCAAATGTTCAGGGCATCTGAACCGTACAAACTTTACAAACGAATGAATGGCAGACAATCTCTGGTTTCTTGTTGCTATGGAACATCCCCTTGTGTCTTCAACCCAGGTAAGGAACCCCTGTATGAATTCTATCGAAAAAGTATCCATAGTGATCTTGGCAATGGGTTTCTTTAGCTCATCTTCCTGAAATCGAAAAACCAATAAAAAAGTATCCCTATAATTTCCAATTGTCCTCTTGCTGAATCCTGATTGGATAGGAAGATAGTTGGAAAAGTATTCCGTTATCAGGTTGTCAAATGTGTTAGTCATTCTGTACCTCCGGAATAAGGGCAGGGCAATATTCCTG
>JAEINL010000100.1 GCA_016342655.1 Sphaerochaeta sp.
TTGCTTCACCTCTTGTAATGCCAGTCTAAACCCTCTTTAAGAGCTTGTCAATAACCCATTAAACCTATCTACACCCTCTGACGCCTTTTTACAAACGTGAGCAAACTTGTGCATCAATAGAGCTGTAACGGTTCATCCTTAGGGTGCTGAGTCCTATTATTCTTTTCCTAACTCTCCCTTATTTCTCGTCTCCAATGCACGATTTACTCGGTAAACAAAAAATGAATAATTTTCTTGACAGGGGGTGTTTAGTGTGTAATTATATAGTTGATTGGATAAACCAACCAAAAGTATATACAGATTGCCTCCTCTGGATGCACACTTATTCAGAGAGCAATCAACAGGGAGAACCTGTTACAAGGAGAGGGAGAATGAAAAAACTGTATTGCCTTATCATGGCCATGGTTATTGTTTCCACGGTCGTCTTTGCATCGGGATCTGATGAGAAATCATCGCAGAAATCAATAGCCGCTTTTGATTCGAACGCCAGCTATACAGTCAGCATGGGTTGTTACGGTGACCTTGAAAAAGCATATACCGAGGTATTTGCATCAGAAGACTTCAAAAGTAAGTTTCCCAACGTCACCATCAAATTCCAAACAAGCGATTTTAACGGACACCACAGTCGTCTCACAACCGTAATCGCAGCAAAGGAAGCCACGAATGACATTGAAGCTCTCGAAGTTGGATACATTGCACAATTCGTAGCAGGGGGTGGACTCACTGACCTAGGTGTTGCACCCTACGACGGGTTCACAGTCGGTAAGGACCTTGTTGGATTTGCAATGTCAAATGCGACAACTGCAAAAGGCAAGCTTATTGCACTTCCCGTGGATATTGCCCCTGCAGTATTGTTCTATAGGAAAAGTCTTATTGAAGCTGCAGGACTCACTGTCAACGATATGGAGAACATAGGCAGCTGGGAAGAATACATTGAGATTGGTAAGAAATTGACTAAAGATCTTGATGGCGATGGAACAATTGACCAATACGCAATTACCCATGCCAATGACGTCGCTATGGTACCCCTGAATGGCGGTAAGGGTGGCTGGCTCGATGCAAAAGGCAACCCTTTAGAGCCCCGAGACAAATTCTTCAATGCATTGGAACTTGTCAAACGCATTAGAGACGCAGGAATCGATGGGGACATGGGCGCATGGACCGGGCCTTGGGTGGAATCCTTCAGCAATGGAGAGACCGCGACCATGGTAAACGGAGCTTGGTTTGGGGGAGCACTTAAAACCTGGATGGCACCAGACCTTAGTGGAGACTGGAGAGTCGCCTACCTGCCAGGGAAAACCATGGCAGCACTTGGAGGAACCTACCTTGCAATTCCTGAATATGTCAAGGAAGAAAACAAGGTTGTAGCTTGGGAAATCATCAAATATCTCAGCACCTCACCGGTAGCCCAACTTATCACCTTCAACACAATAGACGCATACCCTGCACTGACGACCGTATACTCAGATCCAATCATGAATGAGGGAGTCGACTATTTTGGTGGCCAGAAAGTACGTAAGATCTACGCCGATGTAGCCGAAAACATCCCATCGAATATCGTCAGCGAATACGATGCAGTCATTCTCAGCATCTGGAATGCAACGGTGACATCCGTTCTCACCGAGGAAATGACACTAGAGGAAGGTTTTGAGAAGGCCAAGTCCCAAGTACTTGCGACTATCCTGTAATCTACACACATAGGCCGTTCCCTGCACAGCAGGGGACGACCTGCGCTGAGGAGCCAAGCATGAAAAATTCGTTGCGCTCTCGGGTGGGGACAACCGGCACCTATCTGATGCTATTGCTATTTACACTCATCTTCACGTTCCCCTTCTATTACGTGTTCGTCCTGGCCAGTTGGTCGAACATCTATTCAAATCCACCTCATGTCTGGTTTGGGAGTGAATTTCTGGTGAATGTGCGGGCTCTGCTCACCCAAGTCCCCTTCCATGTGAACTTCTTCACCAGCCTGATGATCGCCATCATAACCACCACCGGGACCATATTTTTCTGTACCATGGCTGGGTATGCGTTTGCAAAATTCGAATTCACAGGTAAAAAACAGCTGCTGATGTTCATCATGGCGACCATGGCCATTCCCCCATTTCTCAACATCATTCCCTTTTTCAAGATGATGGTAATATTCGGATGGTATCAGACCTGGCTGCCACTTATTGTCCCCACTATGGCGAACGCCTTCGGCATTTTTCTGATGACTCAGTTTCTTGACAACTCCATACCCCTCGACTTGCTATGCGCTGCAAGGATAGACGGACTGAATGAGTTTCAGATTCTTTTACGCATTGTATTCCCCCTCGCGAAACCAGGAATTGCGGTACTGGGAACCGTTACCTTCATTGGATCTTGGAATAACTTCATCACAGCGTTGGTCATGCTGCCAGACACTAAGAAGAGCACCATTCCGGTGGCCCTTTCCTCTCTGTTTGTACGTAGCGATGGCAATTATGGTGGACTCATGGCAGGAACGGCGATAGCCTTGTTCCCCTTGCTCATAGCTTTTTCGTTCTTCTCGAAAAAGATCATCTCCAACCTTACCGAAGGCAGCATCAAAGGATAAAAGGGTAAGACCATGACAAAACAAGAAAAGCTTGCTCCCTATCTGTTCGTAAGTCCATTTTTCATTCTGTTTCTTATCTTTGGACTCTATCCAACCTTATATTCAATCTATATCTCGTTTTTCAAATGGACAATTTCAGGATCACAAGGTTTTGTTGGGCTAAAAAATTATGCCAACCTCCTTACAAAAGATCCCTTTTTCTTAATAGCATTGAAGAACACCATGTGGCTGTTGATATTTGGATCCATACTACAGCACCTTTTCGCCATTCCACTCGCAATCCTGCTGAATAATGGAGCCAATGCATTGAAGGGGAGGGACTTCTTCAAAACCGCTTTTTTCATCCCTTATATCACCAGCACAGTCTCTGTCACCCTCATCTTTGCACAACTGTTCGATATGAAATATGGCTGGCTCAACTACCTTTTGATACACCTGCTCCATCGGGATCCCGTCAACTGGCTCTCCAATCCACGAACCATCAAGGTTGCATTGTCAATCATGCTGAACTGGAGGTTCATAGGATGGAACACCATCATCTATCTCGCAGGTCTGCAATCCATCTCCCGCACATTGTACGAAGCAGCCGAGATAGATGGAGCGGGACCCATTGCAAAGCATTGGTATGTCACTGTTCCCCAACTCATGCCTATCATATTCTTTGCTATGACCATGAGCATAATTGGTGGTATGCAAGTTTTTGACGAACCGTTTGTCCTTCTGGGAGGATATGAACAGATGGGTGGAAATATGAACTCCGGACTGACTTCTGCCTTTTACCTCATGTTTACAGGATTCAAGGCATCACGGTTTGGAAAAGCCAGCGCAATAGCGTGGTTGCTGTTTTCCATCATACTCGTCATGACAATCATCAACAGGGCCGTCACCAAGGCCTTTCAGAAGTAACGCAGTGATTGACAATTTGTTCTACAACCGCCAAAGAGAGAAGGAGAAGGTATCGATGGAAACAGGCTACGCGAATGGGAATGATACTGAAGGGTTTACAACCATGGACGGTGACACCTGGTACAGCATATACGACTATTCCGATATGGAGCCTTTCTTTATGAGCATCATCAGTCCCGACGACCTGTGGATGTACATATCAAGCACGGGGGGGCTGACTGCCGGACGAATCAATGAGGATTGTGCTTTGTTTCCCTATTACACCCATGACCGTGTGACTGAAAATCATACGAACACCGGTAGCCATACCATCCTCAGGGTTCATACCGACCAGGGGACGGTGGTATGGGAACCCTTTGCGCGATATCTCCCGCTACAACCATCGGTAGAGCGGGTTCTTCGTAAAAATGCTACGGGAAACCGTCTGGTGTTCATTGAAAGAAGAAAAGACCTGGGCCTTGAATTCCGGTATTCATGGTCTGCCTCCCCTTCTTGGGGTTGGGTTCGGACCGCTACACTGGTCAATCTTCAGGACAAAAGCTGTTCTGTGGGTATCCTGGATGGAGTGCGGAATGTCCTTCCAACGTTTGTCACAAAACATATGCAGGATAGGTTGGCTAATCTCGTTGATGCCTACAAGATTAATGAAGTCCAGGAAAACGGTCTCGCTCTCTATGGGTTGAGTTCCCGGATAAGTGACAAGGCTGAAGCAACTGAAAGCCTGAGGGTCTCTACCGCGTGGCACCATGGGCTTCCCAAGGCCAAGGTCATGGTGTCCGAAGGTTGTGCAACGACGTATCCACGTACAGGATCATGTGAAGATGAGGTCCGGGCTGAAGGCGTACGCGGAGCATATTACTGCAATACCGACATCACCTTGAAGCCACAAGAGACACGCCAGTGGATACTCGTCCTTGAGGTGAATCAAAGCCATGTACAGGTAGCTACCCTGATGCAGAAACTCACAGAAAAACCGGAAAAGTTGTACCAGGATGTTCTAGACGATATCAAACAGGCGACTGGGCAACTACGTCATCTGGCGGCAAGAACTGATGGGGTGCATCTGGTCAAAAACCCCATATGGGTCGAGCACCAGTATGCGAATTCCCTATTCAACAGCATGCGAGGTGGTCTCTTCCTGGATGGATACCAAGTGGAAACCAAAGACATTGCATCTTTCGTACAGGAACAGAATATCTCGGTATTCCAGCAGGCCGGACAATTCTTTGCACACCTTCCTCCAAAGCTCCTATGGATGGATTTCTGGAAAGTCTTGGAGGCTTATAAGGATGATAAACAGGTAGTTGGGTCTGATGTACTTCGGATTATGCATGGCTACCTACCCCTTTTCTTTTCTCGGCGTCATGGTGACCCAAGCAGGCCTTGGAACAAGTTCTCCATTCAGTTAAAACATGAAGACGGTTCCCCCCGCTACTACTATGAGGGGAACTGGCGCGATATCTTCCAAAACTGGGAACCTCTCGCTTTCTCCTATCCCCTATATCTGGAGAATATGATCACTATCTGTGCAAACGGAATCACCATAGATGGCTACAACCCCTACCGTGTTATGAGGGGTGGCTTCTCCTGGGAACGTCCGGATCCCACAGACCCTTGGACGAATATCGGGTATTGGAGTGATCATCAGGTTATCTATCTCATAAAACTGATGGAGGCGGCTTCAGCTCTCAACCCTGCCATGTTGGACTCTTTGCTGACCGACCAGAGATTCACGTTTGTGAATGTGCCGTATCGTATCAAAGAACTTGAGGCGATTCTCAAAGATCCTTTCAACACCATCGAATTCGATGAAGCGCTTGATGAAAAAATCCGGCAGGATTGCCAGGTGTTGGGAAACGAAGGCAATTTGCTGCACGATGATAAGGGTAATCTTCATATTGTATCCTTCATAGAGAAGTGGCTGATTATCCTGTTGACAAAAAATGCGAATCTTGTTCCTAGCGGGGGTATCTGGATGAACACCCAGAGACCGGAATGGAATGATGCGAACAACGCGCTTGTGGGTAATGGGCTTTCTATGGTCACCCTCTATTACATGATAAGGGCCATACGAGTCATCCGCACCGGTGTATCAAACCGGGACCAAACGTCCCCAGCGCCAATCCTACTCACTGACCAGACCTGTATTTTTCTTGAGCGGATGACTGAAGCTCTCGATCGGTTCTCAGCTGTTCTTCACAAAGGCTTTGGGCCAAAAGACCGGATGGATTTCCTACAGGATGTTGGGAAGATTGGAAGTGATTACCGTCTCGGGGTCTATCATCAAGGGCCTTCAATGGAGAGACAATCAGTAGGGCTCTCCGAAATCCTGCACTATCTTGAGGTACTGGAGAGCTATCTGGTCAAAACCGCAGCAGAGAATGTCCTGGAAAATGGCATGTACCATGCATACAATAGTATGGTTGTTCATGGTGACAAGTTGGACATAAAACGTCTGCCTATCATGCTCGAGGGCCAAGTGGCAGTACTTTCATCAGGCATCCTCAGCCTGGAGGATACCATACACCTCTTGGATTCACTCCGAGCAAGCGAGGTTTACCGGGAGGACCAGAAGTCCTACCTTCTGTACCCGAGGTTTCCTATTCCCGGGTTTCTGGATAAAAACACTATCGACAGAGACTTGATCCAAGATTCTCCCCTTATTATGGAACTTCTTCGAAGGGGTGAAGGGTCTTTGGTGGTGGAGGACTGTCTGGGGGAACTCCACTTCAATGCTGATATAAGCTGTGACAGTGATGTACAAAATTTTTTAGATACCCTTTGCTCCCAACCAGACCTTCGGTCACTGGTTGAGGATGAACGTGAATGGGTGATATCACTTTTCAAGAAGGTGTTTGACCATGAGTCCTTTACCGGAAGGTCTGGAAGGATGTTTGCATTCGAGGGTAGTGGAAGCGTATACTGGCATATGGTATCGAAACTTTTGCTTGCCGTGCAGGAACAAGTGTTGCGTGCTTACGATATGGGAGCGCCCTTGCCTATCCGCACCCGTTTGATCGAGCAGTATCGTGCAATACGGGGAGGCTTGGGTTTCTGCAAGAACGCCCGGGAATTTGGTGCGTTCCCCATGGACCCTTATTCCCACTCTCCGTGGGGTAAAGGTGCAAAGCAACCAGGTTTGACAGGGCAGGTGAAAGAGGAGCTGTTGACTCGTATGGGAGAACTGGGGCTGAGGTTTCTCCATGGCCGCATTCAGTTCAATCCTTTTTTCCTATCCTCCCAAGAATACCTGCCTGAAGGTGATGACTTTATCTATTATGATAGTATGCAGAACAGGCAGATGCTACACTTGGAGCCTTCCTGCCTTGCCTTCACTGTTTGCCAGATTCCGGTCATCTATCACTCGGGGAGTGAGAATGAACCTTCAGTGCATGTATCCTTTGCAAAGGGATCGGTTGTGAAGGTTCCAGGCTGCATGCTGTCAACAGAGGACTCGCAGCATGTGATACAGCGGGACGGAGCTATTGGCAGAATTGATGTTTACCCAAGGAGTGCCGATGCTTAAGCATATGCTTTGTGTGGAATGTCCGTAAGGTGCCGTTGACAACAGTCTCACAGAGTGTTAGGTTGGTTGATAGGTTAACCCAATTAAAAGGGGATACAGGTGGCTGGTATGCGCCTTTGTATCTATCCACACAAGATCTAGCAAAAAATATACATGGAACAATAACGCTATGCCTAACCCTAGTACTCTGAACCTCTCCCGTGTCCTTCGCATTGTCTGGATAAATCCAGGCATCAGCAGAATTGAGATTGCGAAGAAATTGAATCTTGACAAATCAACGATCACCAATATCATAGCCCGACTCATGAAGCAGGCTTACATTGTCACGATGAGTGAGGGAGAAGCAAGCCCTCAGGGGGGGCGTAAGCCTGTCGGTCTTGCCATTAATACTGCATTTGGTGTGGTGCTTGGAATGGAAATAACCACGGATAAGGTGATGGTTTCGGGGATGAATCTTCAGGGACATAGCCTGTTCATGAGAAGCTTTCTGTTACAAAGAGAAAACGAACGGCTTGAGCAGGTGTTTGAACGGGCATTGAAGGATGTACGCCAAGATATTGAAGACACCCATATGCCACTTATCGGTATTGGGCTAGGCCTTTCGGGGATAATCAATCCTATCACTGGTGAAATCATCCAGTCCATTCCCTTGGACATCCATCAGAGATATCCGCTTCTTGAACGGATCAGGCATCTTGTTGATGTGCCTATTTTTATTGACAATGACGCTAATTGTTGTTGCTGGGAAGAGATGGTGTGTAGTGGGAGAGACAGGTATGACAATTTCCTGTTTGTGCTTGCAGAAGACCGTTTCCACTCAGTGAGCTTGGAATCCCGACGGATTGGGTTTGCGGTAGGGCTGGGCCTGGTTATCCACGGCGAAGTCTTGCGGGGGTTGGATTTTTCTGCTGGTGAGTTTCAGAGTGTTTTATGGAAGTCTGGCAATACAAGCCAATTTTCTTTTACCGATGATGTCATGGCTGAAATTGAAAAATACCCAGATGCAATCAATGACACCATCCAAGAGCTTGCAGTGAATGTGGCTTTCCTCACAAATGTCATGGATGTCTCACGTGTCGTACTTGGGGGAGGGCTGGAGAAATACGGCGACCTTCCACTGCAGATATTTGCACAGGAAATAGAAAAGAACTGGAGCTATCCGCAACAGGGCTCTTGCGAGATATGCATGGTGCAAAACGGGGAGTATGCTGTGGCAATCGGTGCAGCAGCCATGTTCTTGGAAAAATTGTTCACTGTACCAAGGACCTCTTCCGACCAAGAGAATCTAAAGCCTGATGAACTCACTGGTTTTGAAATCCTGGATTCATGCAAGATAGAAAGGTAAGCGGCGTATTCTCTCTATCTTCTGACAATGGTTGGGCAGGTTTGGTTGTTCATTTCGCATAGGTAGTGAGCAAGGTAATGGCAGTATCCTCATCAACGGGCCTGCTGATCAAATATCCCTGAAGCATATCGCACCCATGATTTCTCAGATAGTGTACCTGCTTTTCCTGTTCCACTCCTTCTGCAATTACCATGTGTCCCATCCTATGCGCCATTGCAATTATATTGCTGGTGATCGTCTCTTCCTCCCTAAGATGCAACAGTCGGTCAATAAATGACTTGTCGATCTTCAAATAGGTAATGGCTAAATCCCGTTCCCTTGAGAGGGAGGAATACCCGGTCCCAAAATCATCGATTGCACAGGTAATTCCCTTATCCTTGAGTTGACTGAGAATACTATTGATTGCATCAAACCTAGACGAGAAGATTGACTCCGTAAGTTCAATGATGATGTCTTCTGGATTAACCTTCATTGTATTGACTTCCTCTAGCAGGGTTTCAACAAAGTCCTTATGAAGCAACTGTATTGCGGAGATATTGATTGATACCTTAACACCTCCATACCCAGCATCTTCTAATCTTTTGATGAAACTGCATGCTTTATGAATAATGCCTATGCCGATTGGGATGATGTGCTTTGATTCTTCAATTATTGGTATGAATTCCAAAGGAGACACCAACCCTAATTCCTTGCTGTTGTATCTTGCCAAAGCCTCAAACCCACATATTTGGTTTTCCTTGAGGTCCAATATTGGCTGAAACTGCAGAAATATACTGTTCCCATCCTTGCCTTCGGAAAGCTTGGAGAGCTCACTTCGTAGTATTTCCCTGCGCTTGATATCTTTCTCCAATTCTTTATCATAAAATAAAATATTGTTCACTTGAGCATCATGCTGAATGGCTTTTTCAGAGGTAATCAGGAGGTTCTTAAGCAAATGATTAACATTGGTTGTTTTCCATTCACCTCCCTCAATGACGCCAATACCGGCATCGATCCTCTCAATTTTTAGTAATGCTTCCAAAGTGCTTAGCACCCGTTCACAGAAACCAAAAAGTTCGTTCCTAGTCTTATACTCCTTACAGTAAAATACAAATCGGTATTCAAAGACAAGAAAAAGCTCACACTGGACGCTGCACAGTTGTTTCAATTTCTTTGCAATTCTTCTGATCAGATCCAGACTGTATTGGACTCCGTAGGTAGCACTCAAGGAATGCATAGCACTTAGGTTCACGCTGATCAGAGACCCTCTCACTGGAAGATCTCCCTGCATATCTTCAGTCAGAACCTCTTGCAGATGTCGATAATTGTATAACCCTGTCCAACTGTCATGTTCATTTCCATACCGTAATTTGTTTTCCATCTCTTTTCTGAGTGAGATGTCGATGATGATGCCTTCGAGGGCTTTCACTTCCCCCTGCTCAGTATATATGCCCTGGCCAATCTCAATAACCCATTTGCGAACGCCCTTGGCCGTTGTTATCTCATACTCATATTGGAAAGGTCTTCGTTCAAGGAGAACGTGCTCCCATTCCTTCCACAGGGGTTCACGATACTCCTGGGTAATAAGGTCATTGTACGAGAGGTCCTTGTTGTGCAACAGATTCTCTGGCAAGTAGCCCGTTAGTGCATAACAACCATTAGAGACAAATTGCATTGTCCATTCACGATCATAGTTGCACCTGTAGGCCATACCTTGGATGTTGGACAGGAGTACAGATTTGCTGCGTTCGCTTTCGGCTAGTGCCTGTTCCGCTTCTTTTCGTTGGGTGATATCCTGAATCAGACAGATATACCCCCCAATTTGTTGTTTCGTAGACAAACGAGCAACAACATCGTACACCCAAACAATTGAACCGTCGGGCTTGATCAGACGTTTCTCGATTGAATAACTCGTACCTTTACCAGCTTGTAGCTCAGTAAAACTCTTCCTATCTGCTTCGGCATCTTCCGGGTGAATAATCTGAGCCCATCCAATAGCTTCCAGTTCTTCCTTAGTCCTTCCCAGTATTTCTTCAAACCTTGGGTTTATGCTAAGAAAGGCTCCATACGAAATAGAATTTGCCTCATTGCCTTGAGAAATTGCAATACCGATAGGGGCTTGTTGGAAGAGTGTGTCAAAGGTCATTTCGTTTTCAGCAAGCCTCTCTTCGAGTAATTGCTGCATCCTAAGCAATTCAACATGTACCTCGATTCGAGCCTTCAGGGATTCCCTGTTGATTGGCTTGCGGATATAGTCCACAGCGCCAAGTTGGAGCCCTTTGATCTCATTTTCCATTTCCTCATAGTTGGTCAGTATGATGGTGCATAATTTCTCATGTCGCTTATCTGTTCTTACTGCATCAAGAACCTGAAACCCATTCATATTCGGCATGTTGATGTCCAATATCATCAAGTTGATATCTGCATGTTCCGCAAGCATCTGTAACGCTTCAACACCGTCACGGGCAGTAAGGGTGGTGTATTCCTTCAGAATGCTCTTAATGATCATACGATCGGATACTGAATCGTCAACAATCAAAACCTTAGTTACCATCAATTGTACTTCCTTTTTTCGCTTCTTCACGGTGGGGCGACGTTTTGAAGTCAGAAACTTCGGCCATCAGTTTCTGAAACGTAGTAGTGAATTCCTCATGGAGAAGCGCAATTTCATCTTCTTCCTTGCTATCCAAAGCCTTTTGCAACTTGATCGACAGCTCATGGATCGGTTTGGCGCCGATGCTTCCAGAGCTGCTCTTTACCTTGTGGATAATTCTTAGCATTCATTTACAAAATTCGTTAGAGACACAAACAAGAGGCTCAAATCCACACGTGCCGGGTTGAGC
>JAEINL010000101.1 GCA_016342655.1 Sphaerochaeta sp.
CTATTTCAGAGATGCAATACTGCTTGTTCCTGACAATCTCATCAGGATAGACAGTTGAGTAGCGACCATCCTCAAGGATGGATGGGAACTCTCTTGAACTTAAGCCGGGGCGATGGTACTGTTCCCCTATGTCTTGGAGAAGAGGAAGTCTTTGAGAATCCCACCAGACAAGGAGCTCCCATTCCTTCTTCAGGGATCCTCTTTCTGGTCTTACCCCATTAAAACACAGTTTAGCCCATATGGGAAAAAATCATTTATCGTTCGAGTGGAATAAATCATATTCGGCTTAGTGACCTACAGAAAAAGGAAAAATATTTCTTGACAAGAAGGACAAGGTATCATATATTTGTTGCATGCAACAAATATACTGTATCATGATGATACGCTCCTAAAGGAGGAGAAAATGAAGAAATTAGTTTTATTGCTACTCGCTCTCACACTAGTCCTTCCTATGTTCGCCGCAGGAACATCAGAAGAGGCAAAAGCCTACCCATCCAGAAATGTCAGGGTCATCATTCCCTGGTCTGTTGGCGGAATGACCGACGTGCTCACCCGTCCTATTGCCAGTGCGCTTGAAAAGGAATTTGGCGTTCCTTTTGTCGTTGAAAACAAACCAGGCGGTGGCGGTGTTGTCGGTTCATTGGAAATTGAAAACGCCAAGGCTGATGGGTATGTAATCGGGACAACGTCAATGTCAACGGTATCTGCAAAGTATGTCTCTCCGATGTATCCAGATATCCATAACGTTAAGTTGATTAGCCAGGTAATAACCATTCCTGCTACAGTGACTGTCAGCGCCAACAGCCCTTTCAGGACTGTTCAAGAATTGATCGAGTATGCAAAAGCAAATCCTGGGAAATTGAAGAACTCAAACTCAGGAACCGGAGCCAGTGCACATATCTATGCTTCATATTTTGAAGCTCTTGCAGGAATTAAGATGAACCACATCCCATATCCTGCGTATGCAGAAGCCATTACAGCACTCTTAGGTGACCATGTAGACCTAACCAACATTCCTCTCCCAGACGTGGCACCCCATGTTGACGCTGGAAAGCTGCGCCTTCTTGCCATTGCCTCTGCCGAGCGTCACCCATCATACCCCGATGTACCAACCCTGAAGGAATTGGGCATTAATGCAGTAATGGGAAACTACTCTGGGTTTGTGGCACCAAAGGGAACGGACCCTGCTCAGGTTGAGACTATTGATAAAGCTATCGGAAAGGTCATGCAGGATCCAAAAATCCGCAAATTCCTCATCGATGCAGGCTATCAGCCAGTATACCTGAATGCTCAAGATTTCGCTCAGGTTATCACTGATGCTGAGAAACAGCTGGATTATCTTGTCAATGAACTTGGCATAACCTTTATTGACGACTAATACTTTTACCGTTTATACAGATGCCCTCACCGATTAGGGGAGGGCATCATTTCTGTTACGACAATTTGGAGCAAGTATGACAACAAAAAGATCGGACATTATTGCAGGGGTATCCCTATTTGCTTTTTCGGGACTCCTTTTCCTAGCAGCCGGGCAGATGCCTACTAGGGAAAATACCTCTATGATTCTTAGTACAGGTTTCTATCCCCGTCTATTAGCTATTCTATTGGCTGTTTTATCTGTAATAATGGTATTGGAATCAATACAAAAAAGCAGAAAACAGGGGGATAGACAAGCAGCACCTTACTGGAAGGATTTACATGCATTCGTGTATTTCTTGCTTGTTATTGGTCTGTTGATCCTATATCCCCTTGGCATGAGACTGGCGGGTTTTGCTTTGACAAGCTTTGTGTTTCTATTTTTACTGGTTTGGTTGCTAACTGAAAAGGCGAAGAGAAAGCTTTGGGTAATCCTATCGGTCTCACTCGGAATATCAGTAATAGTATATGTAGTATTCAAACTTATACTAGAAATACCCTTCCCTATGGGAATCCTCTTCTCATAAAGGACAAAATCATGGAATTATTCTCTTTGGACCTCTATCTTTCAGGCTTACATTACTTCACTAATCCTATGATGTTCCTTTCCTCTTTTCTTGGAGTATTGGTGGGCATCATTTTCGGATCCCTTCCAGGACTGACTGCAACCATGACCATAGCCGTATTCATTCCCTTCACGTTTGGTTTGGGACCAATAATCTCATTTGCCTTTCTTCTTGGGTTGTATACAGGAGCCGTATATGGGGGTTCCATATCGGCGATTCTTATAAATATTCCAGGGACTCCCTCTGCCATAGCGACATGCCTGGATGGATATCCACTCAGCCAGCAGGGACGAGCAGGAGAAGCCATTGGGATATCTACAGTAAGCTCAGCTATCGGTGGATTCATTAGTGTTATAGTACTGGTCTTCGCTGCCCCGCTTGTCGCAAGCGTAGCCTTGAAATTCAGTGCTGAAGAATACGTCGGAATTACCCTGATTGGACTCAGCATCATCGCCATCATATCTCCAGGCTCTACAGTAAAGGGGCTGATTAGTGGAGTCATTGGCTTGATAATCGGTGTAGTAGGCCTCGATCCCATTACCAGCTATCCAAGATTCATCATGAACCAAGTGGAATTGATCGATGGAATCAACGCAATACCGGTAATGATAGGCATGTATGGGTTATCAGAAATGTTGGTTCAAATCTCTGATACCAAATATACAGTAATAATTCAGCAGAAGCTTCACAAGCTTATCCCTTCCCTTAAAGATATGAAACGAATCATGGGTACGGTTATCCGTTCCTCTTTCATAGGAGTCCTCATAGGAGCTCTGCCTGCAGCCGGTGGTTCGATAGCCTCTTTGGTTGCCTACGGTCAGGAAAAGCGTTTTGGGAAACGCAGCGAACTCCTTGGAACTGGAATCATAGAAGGCATCGCCGCCCCTGAGGCTGCAAACAACGCCAGCACAGGAGGAGCCCTCATCCCAATGCTCACCTTGGGTATTCCTGGCGATGCAATGACAGCGGTACTCATGGGAGGCCTGATCATCCAAGGGCTGAGACCCGGCCCCTTACTGTTCCAACAACAGATGCCTTTTGTTTCCTCCATCTTTATCAGCCTTTTGCTTTCAGTCGTATTTATGCTGATCATCGGACTGTTGGGGGCACGTTCCTTTGCACGGCTCATTAGTGTGCCCAAGAACTTTCTGATTCCTGCAATCCTGCTCTTCTGCCTCGTCGGTTCCTATGCAATAAGCAACTCGATTTTTGACATTTGGGTTCTTATCATCAGTGGTGTAGTCGGCTTCATTCTTCGAAAGGCCTCCTTCCCAATAGCACCTATTGTCTTGGGCATGATCTTGGGGCCTTTGTTTGAGAGCAACCTGAGGAGAGCCTTGATGCTTTCTGAAGGAAACTGGGCCACCTTCGTGCAGCGCCCGATCAGTCTGTTCTTTTTACTCGTGGTGGTTTTTGTCCTTGCAGGACCTATCGTACTGAAACAAGGTAAAAGACTATTCACTAAATAAAAGAAAGGAAATTACTATGCATATATACAACACGTTATTTACACAAACTACCGTAGGTTCGAGAATAGCAAAAAACCGTTTTGTCTCTCAGCCTATGGAAGGCAATGATGCAGACAAGGGAAAGGTCTCACCAAGAACCCTACAGCGTTACAAGGAACTGGCTCAGGGAAACTGGGGTATCATCATTGTTGAAGCCCTTTCCATCAATGCAAATTCATTGGCAAGAAAGAATCAGCTGGTTTTGCATGAATCCACACTGGCAAGTTTTAAAAATCTTATTGCAGAAATGAAAGCAATCGATCCTGACACACTCATCCTCTTGCAAATAACACACTCTGGAAGAAAAAGTGGCAAGGCTTTTTCACACCCAACAGCTCTCTATGAACCAGAACCTGGGGAACACCTTCTCACCACCGAAGAGATTCAACAGATTCAGAATGAGTTCATCCATGCAGTTCTGCTTGCCGAACAGACAGGAGCAGATGGTGTCGACTTCAAGCTATGCCATGGCTATCTAGGATGTGAATTCTTGCGACCTGCCAACATCCGTGAGGACAAATGGGGTGGTTCTCTAGAGAATCGCACCCGATTTTTCCGCGAAGCTATCATAGCAATCCGAAAAGAACTCACCTCAGATACCTTTATATTGGGAAGCAGAATCTCCTATTACGAGGGCATTCGTGGTGGTTGCGGAACTGCAGCTGCAGATGATCCTGTTGAGAATCTAGAAGAGATGGATGCGATCATCAGCATGATGGCAGAACTTAACTTCGACTATATCAATGTCTCTGCAGGGATTCCTGGGGTTACCTCAGAGATTACCCGCCCTACTCCCACTTCCAAATGGTTTTATCTCCATCAGTTTCGGTATGCCAGGAGAGCTAGACGCTTCGCAGGTTCCATGAAAGTGATTGGGTCCGCTTTCTCTGTACTACAGGAAGGATCACTTGAGGCTGGAGTTGAAAACATTGAGCGAGGAGACATAGACTTTGTCGGGTGGGGAAGACAAACCTTGGCAGATCCTCTGTTTCCCAAAAAAGTACTACTGCAGGAATCCGTAGATTATTGTAAACTTTGCTCGGGATGCTCCCGATTAATGGTGAAACAGGAACCTGTTGGGTGTATTATATTCCCTCGATGAATTTTCTAATGGACAGGTAATGATGAAAAAGAATGTGACTGTTTACGATATTGCACAAGAGCTCGGAATCTCTTCCGGCACTGTTAGTAGGGCCTTAAACAACTCCACCCTGATCAGCGATGAGAAGCGTGAAGAAATCTTAGCGACTGCTGAGAGGATGCACTATCGTAAGCGTTCCATCAAGCGACAACAAACCAGAGCAATAGTGACTGTCAGACTTTTTTTACCTGCTGCAAAATACGACTACATACACCTCTTCTATGATGTAGCTGAACTGATCGAAGGGATTCAGGAGGGGTTTGGTGATACAAGGGTACATATCATTACCAGCATAAATGATGGTAATCTTGCTGTATTTGAATCAAAAAAGCTTGGAGACATAGATGGATGTATCTTTGCTTTTACCGTACCATCGGCTGCATTGGAAACACTACTTGAAGAGAGGGAAATTCCCTTTATTCTGCTTAACCGAGAAAAACCTGAAAACAACTATGTGATGATCGACAGTATCGGGGGAATGAAAAGACTTGTAGATGTAGCCTGGGAAAAATACGGTGCACAGCTTAAGCCTTGTTATGTAGGTTTCTCACCTCTTGCAGGGGTTTCTAAGCGAAGAGAAGAGGGTGTTAGCATCCGATGCAATGATCTTCATATCCCCTTCTCAGACAAAGACGTCTATAATTTGGATTCAATTTCAGAGCTCAGGTCATCGATTCTCGCTGATATCCTAGAAAAGAAGTACAATACCGTATTTTGCTTTAATGATATGATTGCAGTCTCCTTGTATCAGTCCGCCTTACATCTTTGCTTGCAGATACCCAAGGCTTTTTCACTGACTGGGTTTGACAACTCCCCGATTCTTGACCTCCTTGACCAGAGGGTCAATACGATCGAATTTTCCCTAGAACAACTGGGAAACCGATCGGGAGCATGGCTCCTGTCCAGAATTATCAACCGGGATGATATCCCCATACAGGAAAACCTTGAGGGGGCCTATATTTTAGGAGAAACTATCTAATGCTTGAAAAAAAATCGGAAATACAGGTTGCAGGAATCACTATCCCTGTATACTTCTCTCCTGTCCTGATCATTGGATCAGGGGCGGCAGCTCTCTCATGTGCAGTCCACCTCCAACGAATGGGATGTGATGATCTGGTAATCGCCACGGATAATGCCAAGGGCGGCACATCACGAAATACTGGCTCTGACAAGCAGACCTACTATCGTCTCAATGACTCAAGCAATTTACCTGACTCTCCCTTGTCAATGGCAAATTCCTACCTACAGGGTGGAGCTATGCATGGCGATATTGCCTTTGTAGAATCACAGGGTTCGTTACAGGCTTTTTACAACCTCATCGCCCTGGGTGTACCTTTCCCCCATAACAAGTACGGAGGATTTACTGGGTATAAGACTGATCATGACCCAAGCCAGCGGGGTATTTCCTTAGGTCCCTTCACCTCGAAGGTAATGGTAGAAAAGCTTGAACAAGAATTGACAAGAATGCACACCCAAATCTTAGACCAAGAGGAAGCGGTTCGACTCATTCTTGCAGAAGATAACCGAGTTGCTGGTGCACTTTTCCTCAATAAGGGGAAGACAAACTCCCCATCATTGGGATTTTCTCTCATCCTTGCGGACCATGTGGTCTTTGGTACAGGAGGACCTGCTGGCTTTTACGCCGCATCGGTATACCCAAGGGTTCATACAGGTGCTATCGGATTAGCCATGGAGATCGGCGCTGAAGCGGTAAACCTGACAGAATCACAATTTGGCATAGCTTCCACCAAAGTTAGATGGAACCTCTCCGGTAGCTACCAACAGGTCCTTCCACGGTATTTCAGCACTGATCAGGAAGGAAACGACGAACAGGATTTCCTCTCTCCATACTTTTCTTCATGGGAGAAGATTTCCAGTGCAATATTCCTAAAAGGGTATCAATGGCCATTCGACGCCTCTAAAATACCCCAGAATGGGTCTTCGTTGATTGACCTTCTGGTGTATACGGAAACACAAGTAAAAAACAGAAGGGTGTTTTTAGATTTCCGCACTAACATTTCAGGTAACGTAACCTGGGGGCCCTTTGGCAAGAAGGTACTTGACGAGACAGCCCTCGATTATTTGGAAAAATCAAACGCCTGGGCTGAAACACCTCTTGAACGCCTGCTCCTGTTGAATCCTGATGCTTACAAATTATACCTAGACAAGCATATTGATTTGGCGAAAGAGCCCATTGAGATAGACGTTTGTGCACAACACAATAACGGAGGATTAGCATCTGATATCTGGTGGGAATCCACAAATCTGAGACGTTTCTATCCAATTGGTGAGGTTAATGGAAGCCATGGTGTCAACAGACCCGGAGGAAGTGCCCTGAATGCAGGCCAGGTAGGGGCTCTTCGCTGTGCACAACGAATTGTTGGCTATGGAAGCGAACATGCACTACAAGTTCCCCTGGCACAAGAAGAGGCTCGCATGCAGATAGAGCCAATAGTAGAACTTGCTTTGCAGTGGACTAAAAAGGCTGTTGATGAGCATATCAGCATCCAGATGGCTAAAGACACGTTGGATGCAATTAGGAAGTCCCTGCAGCAAAGGATGTCTCACAGCGGAGGACCGGTTCGTTCTCTCCACGACTTACAAGACTCCTATGCAGATGCTGTACAGCAAAGTACACAGGCACTACAAGGACTCGCAATACCGGCGGCTTTCCTACCTCATGCACTGAGGCTCAGACATATGCTTATCGCCCAGACTTGGTATCTCTTTGCCATCCAGGAATATTTGGCGGCAGGGGGAGGAAGCAGAGGGTCTTTTGTAGTATTTGACACTACAGGGGAAGAAGCACATCCTTCACTTACTGACTATAGGATCAAGGCAGAGAACAAGGACATGCGTAAAATATGTCAGGTGATCAGCTATTCAGGAGAAGGCACACTGCAACAGAAATTTATTCCCTGCAGAGCCCTCCCTGATATGGACTTTTGGTTCGAAAAGGTTTGGTCTGATTTCCGCTCCAGTACCTATTTCTCCTCATAGTCTAGGGATATGCAGTCCGCCATCAACATAGATTACTGTTCCTGTAGAGAAGGACAGGTTTCCTGAAGCCAGCGATACCACAGTTTTTCCAACATCCTCTGCAGTTCCCCATCGTACTTGAGGGACCAACCCACTTGCGATGAGGGCATCATATTTCGATTCGACTGCGCTGGTCATGTCCGTCTTGATAATACCAGGACGCACTTCAAACACGTACGCACCATACGGTGCAAGAGCTGTTGCAAAGAGAGAGGCTCCCATTGAGAGGCCTGCCTTACTTATGCAGTACTCTCCTCTGTTGAGTGAAACCGTATCGGAAGAAACGGAAGAGATGAAAATGATTGTCTTCTCTGAAAGGTCTCCCTGCCTTTTCCACTCATTTGCGATCAGTTGGGTAAGAAAGATTGGGCCTTTGAGATTCACATCCATAAGACGGTCATAGGACTCTTGGGGCATGTCAAGAAAGTCAAAGCGCTGTTTAGGTGCAATACCCGCATTATTTACCAGTCCATCCAGCCTTCCGTGGAGGGAGAATGATGCCTTGAGGAGAGCCTCTCGTTGGAGAGGGTCAGAAATATCTGCCTGTATCAACGAGAATTGTTGGGTCGGACTAGATGAGGCCTGTTCACAGAGGGCTTTAGTCTCTTCTGCAGTTTTCTCATTTCCAGCAAAGTTGATGAGCACAGAGAACCCTTTCTTTGCCAGTTCTATGCATATCCCCCTTCCAATACCTCTTCCACCACCTGTCACCAAATATGTTTGGGCCATAGCCAACCTCCGTCTTCAATTGTTGCATGCAACAATACCATGCTCTTTCTCACTCGTCAAGTTTTGTCATGTATTCATGTAAAACAGTACCGGTAAACTCACCATGAAGGCAATGTATTCAGGCTTGCTTCTCAAAGCATAGATACGAGTGACAATCCTCTGTTATGATATGGTCATGTACGACGTAATCATCATCGGTGGAGGGGCAGCAGGCCTGTTCCTTGCTGCAAACACTTCTGGAAAAAGGGTATTGCTTTTGGAAGGGACTTCCCGGGTAGGAAAGAAAGTCCTCATTACCGGTGGAGGGATGTGCAATCTCACCAACAATAAGGAACCCTCCTCGTTTCTCAAACACTTTGGAAACAGTGACCAAAGCAACTTCCTCAAGCCTGCCATCCTGAACTTCCCGACCCAAAAGACACGCCTCTGGTTTGAAAGCCATGGGCTGCCACTGACTGAACGCGAGGACGGCAAGGTCTTTCCCTCATGCTTGCAAGCAAGGGCTGTGGTGGATCTCCTTGAGCATGAGGCATCAAGGAACAGGGTTGAAGTAAGGACCAATGCAAAGGTAATCGAAGTGCAAAAGGACGATACAAGCAATTGCTACCTTATAGGCACAGAACACGAACAATTCCAGGCTAGGACAGTTGTACTGACAACCGGTGGTATGAGCTATCCCACTACCGGCAGTGATGGCTCTGGCTATGCTTTGGCAAAGATGTTAGGCCATAGTATCGTATCCCCCTCCCCTGCTTTGGTTGCCGTTTCAGTAACAGACTATGCGTTTACCTCCCTAGCGGGGAATTCCATCAGGGACTCCCTGGTGGAGTTCTTCCACAAAGACGAGGCAAAACGCTACAACCAAGCGACTGGGGACTTGCTTTTCACCCATGACGGTTTGTCAGGCCCGGTAATCCTGAATAACTCAGGAACCATTCGCAAGGGCGATCAGATCAGGGCTTCGCTTCTTCCCTGTTCCAACAAGGAAGAGCAAAGGAAAGTTCTCACAGAACTAATATCCAACAATCCAAAGAGACAGCTCTATACTCTTCTCAAAGGGGAAGGTCTCATAGCGCACCTTGCGGAACAGTTGCTGCATAGCCTCGCCCTCACCAAAGAGGATACCTGTGCGAACCTCTCCAAAGAAAAGAGAAAGGATCTTATCAAGCTGCTGACAGCCTATCCTTTCACCGTTTCTGGCAAGAAAGGATTCAATGCAGCAATGGTAACCTCAGGAGGGGTAGCCCTTGATGAGGTTGACCGAAAGACAATGGAATCAAAACTACAGAAAGGTCTCTTCTTCTGTGGAGAGGTCCTTGATATCGACGGAGAGAGCGGTGGCTATAACCTGCAGGCAGCATTCTCTACTGCAAGGCTAGTCGCTGACATCATACAGAGGTAAGGAGTGCCACATGGATTTTAGCTGGACAACGATCAGGGTAAACGATATGGAAGAGTCTCTGGCTTTCTACCAGGAGATAGTGCAACTGCCCCTACAGGGACGATTGAACCTTGAGGGTGGCATGGAACTGGCCTTTCTGGGTGCAGGTGAAACAAAAGTTGAACTGATCTGGAGAAAGGACGAGAAAATAGCCCACTACGGACAGGATATCTCTATGGGCTTCTTCGTAGACGACCTTGATGCAACGATGAAGTTTGTCACTGAGCACAACATCCCCATCCTGGGAGGCCCCTTCAAGCCCAATGAACATATCAGGTTCTTTTATATCCTGGATCCCAACGCTCTGCGCATCCAGTTTGTAGAGCAGAAAAGAAAGAGCTGATCTAGCTGTCAGAGCGTACAGGATCTCCACTGGAGTTCGGATTAAACACGTCCAACCTATCGACTGAAATCTAATCCTGACCTGCAAACATGACAAGAAAAGGTATATAGCATTGACTGTGAGTATAATGTACAGTATCATGTACATACAAAAGAAGGGCTAGAATGACCAATATAAATATTACCAACTTTAGAAGGAATCTCTTTGAACTATTGGAACAGACCATCAAGTTTAATGAGCCAGTAAATATAAGCACCAAAGACGGTAATGCTGTAGTGCTCAGTGAAGAAGATTACAAAGGGCTAATGGAGACACTATATCTCAGTTCCATTCCAGGTCTTAAGGAATCAATACTCGAAGGTGCCAATACGCCTACCTCTGAACTTGTTGCTGAATCTGAAGTTCAGTGGTGAAGTATGCTATAACCTTTGCTAGGAAAGCCTTGAAGGATACCTCTAACGTAAAATCAGCACATCTGGACAGTAAAGTTAAGGCATTATTACTCATTATTGCAGAGAATCCTTACCAGACACCTCCACCTTATGAGAGATTGGTAGGGGATTTGCACGGTCTATATTCTCGTAGGATCAATATTCAACATCGCTTGGTCTATCAGGTAAGAGAGGCAGATCATACTGTTGCTATCCTTAGCATGTGGTCACACTATGAATTCTAAAAGCTCCTACTGTGAATTCCTCGTCTTTGTGACTATACACCAAAATTTGAGCCAATCTTGCCCCTCATGCTGTCCAAGGCCAGAGTAAAAAAATAATCTCCAATACCAAGCTAGATAGACCAGTCTAAGCTGACCATGGTTATACATTTTCAAGATAATGTAACAAACCTCAAATCCAGCTGTTTACTTAAATGGGAAAGAAATACAGAAATACTCAAAAATCTGGTTCTTCCGCATTCTTGGTGGTCAAGTAGGTAATTTTATTAATTTTTCAAAGTGCATAGAATAGGAAAGGCAGTC
>JAEINL010000102.1 GCA_016342655.1 Sphaerochaeta sp.
GAGGTCAAAAAATACGATACAGAGAAGATTCTTGAGGCAATCGCTTAATCACACGTATTTGTAAAAACCTGTACTAGTCATGCTGACAGGGCGTATTTGGTTTGATGCTCACGGGTAAACCATATGGGAATGCTTTATTATTAAAAACCAAATTATGCTCTTTTTGAAAATAATTTTGAGTTGCCGCAGCAACTTCTTTTAAGCATTCTTCAGGACAAAAAACATAAAAACTCCTTTTATTGTTATTGTATAAATCTTGAAATTGAGCAATCGGAAAGAACTTATCAATAGGTACTATTTCAGTATCAGAATTTTTATTAATCCTCACATATGTTGAAGAACCCTCTTCGAGATTAGGAGCTTTGGGAAGATCAATCCAAATCTCGTGTGGACTGCAACTGACTCCAGCATTTTGATGAATCTGCTTAGCTATTTCTCTTAATCTAATACTTTTCTGCTGTCTATTAACTCCTGTAGAAAGAAATAAATCAAGAAACTCCCCATTCGTGACACTTACTGTCGATTTATTAATAACCACTGCTCTTTTTAAGAGCTTCCGGTTTAAAATATTCTGAACCATTCTCCTCAATACTGTATCATTTTCAAGATTTGCTAAAGCGTAAAAATCAAATTCACTAAATTTTAAAAAACTTATGGGGTTTTCAAAATCAAACTCTCGTCCAAATATTGTAACATTAGTTTTGCTTTCACTGATATACTCGAATATACCTTTGAACATGCAGTCTAGCGCTTCAATCTTATGGTGATTATAAATTGATGAATATAAATACATTTTATTGAACATTATTTGCTCGATACTCATTACTCCCGTTATTCCAATAGTCAAATCTCTAACAACAACATCTTCTGTATTGGTATTTGAGATTTGAATCTCATAGAAAAGTCTATCTAAATCAATTTGGGCGGGGAGTCCACTAAAATGGCTATCTCTTTGAAAATAATCTATTTTATCGGCATCAAAGGGTCCATTGATAAAACTTGTAAGATATCTTCTGTTTTCATCTTTTACCATTCCGACAATCATCAAAGCAATTTCTTCAATATCGATTTTAGAACTTAATGAATCTCTTTTTTTTAATTGGTCGAAGTATTTCTTGAATGACTGGGATGTGACAATCAAATAACTTAAGAATTCATGTGGAGCCACTTTAGGGGCATCATCGCCCAGCGCCTCTGTGATATAGGAATCAAGAATATGTCCATATACTAATTCAGATGTATGTGAAAAGAGACAATGCCCAATATCATGGAGTAATCCTGCCAACCGAAGAGAGAAAAGATCATTCCCTGTAATAATTACTTTATCCGAATTAATGTGCTTACACATTTTCTCAACAAGAATCGCAACACCAAGGCTATGCTCGAATCTTGAATGACGTGCTGATGGATATACATAATTAGCAAACCCCATTTGGCTTACATGACGTAATCGTTGAAACAGCTGTGTATTTATTATTGACACCTCATGAGGTCTATATAGATTAGTTCCCCATGTTGTATCATGAATAATTTTTGATGAAGGCTTTAACTCAAGATTTGTCGGAAGATTCTCATTACAGTAATCCTCAATATGAGATTTAAAATCTTTAAAATTCATAGAGAAGTAACGATTATTTCGCCTATTTTACTAATTAGGCTTTGAATACTAACATTATATCCATTTCTTAACTTTTCCCAAGTTTCAGTAAATTTCTCGGCTTTCATGTACTCAACCAAATCCGGATTCTTTCTGCTCAATACATGGATATACTGAAGATTCGACAATGCTTCATCAAGATCTTCAGAATATGGGCTTGCAGGAGATCCGCGAAATTTAATTTCTCTCATAACATCTTTGAATTCTGGCTCTTTTTTTAAATGATAGAATGCTTTTTGGAATTTTGAAACATCAATAGTAAGACTATCCTTGGGAGTATCGAACATACTCATAATCAATACTTCCGGTATAATACACTCCATTTTAAACCTCACAATTTAATTGCAACTTTTACAAAACAGTATCGTAATTAAATAATAATAAAAACCAACTAAACGTTAGCATATTCAACCAAATAGGCCAAATACTAACCATAGTAATATTTAACCCATAATGAATAGTACTATCAATTATCTTTTTTGTAAATACATACATTAGCACTAACTTCCCATCTTGGGGATAGGGTCTTCACAAAGAACTTGGCTTGCTCTAGCTATTGGATTAATCATACGCGAGAAAATAGTTGAAGTCACCATATAAAGCATCTCTAGTTGCTCATTCTTTATACATCTTTCGGATAGAGCTCAAATACACGATAATCTCGCTCCCATAAAGGCCTCACAGTATGATCTGGGTTCGGTTAGAAGGCATTTTTTGATCGACGGGCCATTTCTGGAGACCTTGCTTTCTGTAGATGTGGAAAACGAGGAGTTCTTCCCATTACCTATTGTAGTGAACTATGACAATGAATTGGGTCCCATCCCTGTCATCAATGAATTCAATATGCTCGTGAATTTTCAGTGCTCTGCGAATTCCATTCCCCAGCCCTCTATAGGGTAATATTTTCGTTCCGAACGAGGCAAGAATTGGGTTTCTTATCACCGAGTTTCCTGCCTTGATGTTCTCTATCGTAAGATTATTCGGCAAATGACCGGGGCTGATGATTTCCACCCTATCCTTGAACAGAAAGATTCGTATTGCAGAAGAAACAAAGTAATCTCGATGCAACAATGCATTGGCTAATAGTTCTTCCCAGACAGTCTGGGGTACAATTGGTTCTGCGATGGAATTGATATTCTGATTTCCCTGTGCATATGGGATGTTATTCATGATAAAGGATAGAGCACCTGAAAAGACTTCTTCAAGTTTACCGGAAAAATCACGACTGTCTTTATAATGCTCTTTATCAATGTCAGTACCAGGATAGGCTACTGCCTTGATGATAAAATTTGGCAACATATATCTGGAACGTCTTGAAAAGAGCAAAGCCCCTGCAAGATTGAGCATTCCATTTTTCACAAGATTCATGTTTTCCAAGAGTTTTTCCAAGGAGATGTTTTGTTTTTCAACGGTTTCCCCATAGACATCCTCAAAGAAATTACTGAAGTAGAAGAGATCCACATCGGCACTATTCATACCAGGAACAGGAACTTCATCAGCATGAACCAGTCCTGCAGACTGGAACATGCGTTGCATCTCTTCCCTCGCAGTTACCTTTCGTTTGTCACCGCCACTTTTCACCCAGATAAGGCCTTGGTTGTCTGTATACGGTTTGCTCGTCCCAGATGAGACGGTTACCACTATGACAATACCTGTATCAGTATGAACATTTTCAGAAAGAGGATTAATGGAAGGATGCACATGTTGGGAAGCCACGTTGGAAAGCATGTTGTTCAATCGCTGAACATCCTGTATCGACAGGCCTGCGATCGAGCCATCATCATGCACCCCTATAAACAGTCTCCCTCCAGAAGAGTTGCTGAAGGCTACCAGTTCAGCTGCAAGCTGATCAGGATTGTTCATAGTGCGCTTGAATTGTGTCAGGCTATCTTCTCCGTTCGCCAGAAGTACTTGCATTTCCTGTTGGTTCATTGTAGTCCTCACTCTTCACTAGTGTGGAAGTTGTACCTGGTACCGATAATCTTCATCTCGAGCGTATTCTAAAAAATTGATCCCTGGCATCTATTCATCACCCATTTCCAGGATACGTCCGAAATCATCATTGAAACTCCCAAGGATATCATTGAGGTAGTTCTCATCCGATGGAATCCCATTAATATTTTCCAATAACGAGATTTTGCCCTTATCGTCAGTTTTATATATACGCAATTGTTCAGAGGCGATAGCAGCTCCTTTAGGAACAATACCCTCCAATTTTCTTTGTGAATTCAAGGATAGATTCTGCTTGCCATACACATTTTTCGAAGCAACTGCGAGGGAGACCGCATTCAGCAGATATGGGCTATGCGTTGTGACGATAAGCTTATTCTTCTCATTGAGATTTCTATAGGACAGCAAAGAGAACAGCATCCTGATCTGCGTGTCAGGAAAGAGATTTTGCTCCGGCTCTTCCACGATGTTAATGAAATACGAAGGGATCCGTGAAGCTAAGAGACTATTGAACATATTAATCAGCCTGGTGTCATTTGACTTATTCGCAAGAAGTTCCTGCATCTCACTACGGATTCTCGTCAGATCCTCATTCGACAAGCCTAGGTTGGTGCCCAACCTAGCCGTGATGTCCTTTTCTACAGATTGCTTCTTTGATGTATACTGTTTTGCCAGATAATTGCTTACCAGAAACAACGGAATCAGGGACTGAAATCCGCTGGCAGCTTGGGAAAGTCTTGTTTTATTATCGTGTCTCTTCACCCACGATATATCATTCAGTCTATCATAAGAGAAAAATACATCGTCGATGGGCAATTCAAGATCTCCATTCAAATCCTTTCTTGCTTGATCATACTCATCTAAAAACGATGCAAATGACTCTGGGAGCTCACTTATCAGACTCGGTTTTGGAAGCACGCCGATAAAATTCCGCTCTGAAGGAACATACATAATTTTTGGAATGGAAGTACGTTCAGAGTTTGTCACTCGCTCCACCTGAAGCTTTGATTCTCCGCGATATACGATATGATACATGGAACCGATATATTCCATCATTGAGTCATCAGAAAAATATGATTTAATATTATGATAGTCGAAGCGAGCCCTAAAACGACCAGGAAGTTTCAACTCTTTTGCAGTAAAGTCACCTCGGGCGAGAGCCTTCTCAATCCACATCAACGTTGATAACGCTTTTGCTATTGTGCTTTTACCCGAACCTTGCGGGCCAATTATCATTGTGAAATCCGCTATTTCCATGAATTCTTCTTCAGCGAACCCGATAGTTATCGGTCCAAAGTTCTTTATACTCAGCTTCATATACTTCTCCCTCACTTGAGAGCAATAATTTCATTATTCATCTAGTGCAACAGGTAATATTTTCTACCTAGATATCTTTCTTCTGTTCAGCAACCAGCCGCATTAACACAATCATTGCGTTTTACCGTGAATCTACTGTAATGGACATTGACATCGGTGTCCATTACATAAGGATACCTCACATTATACACTAAAAGCGACTGGTTCAACAGTGACAAAATCTTCCCATCAAAGTGAAATCTGTGCATTATATTCCTGATTACAAACATAACGGTCAACCATTCGCCACCTGGCGATACTTCCACACTTCAACACTTCCCTCTTTTTTCCAAGAGAAATATTTCTTTGCCTGGAATGCTTTAGATCCCTTTTTTTACGATTTATAAACAACAATTTTCTGTAATATATCATATTAGATTGACAGGTACAGCATTCTATGGTATTGTTTTATTGGAGGCATAGAATGTTTTTCAAACCCGTCAAGAACTACTCTACAGGCAGGATTGCCTACACCATCGCGGAGTCCTACAGGGACGAGAACAAGAAACCCAAGCAGAGGCAGATACTGAACCTGGGTTTCCTAGACGAGCTGGAGAAGGTCCATGACGACCCCGAGGCCTATGCCCGCGAGCTCGCACGCAAGATGACTGAGGAGAAGAATGATGAGGATGCCCCCATCCGCATTGAAATCAGCAGAACTGAGGCGCTGGTCAAGTTTGATCCGGAAAAGGATCATGACACCAACAGGAAGAACATAGGGTATGCCGCCCTTTCCAGGATCTATCACCAGCTGGAGATCCATGAGTTCATGGACAACAGGAGGCGCTACACGAAAGCGGAATACAACCAGAACTCCATATTCAAGGTCCTGGTGTACAACCGGGCCCTTTTCCCCGACTCCAAGCTCGGGGCGTGGGAAAGGAGGGGCTTCTTCTTCGAGGACTGCGACTTCAGCATTGAGAACGTCTACCGCTCGCTGGACTTCTTCCTCAAGCACCGCTGCGCCCTGCTGAGGCAGATACACAACAGGATATGCCGCGAATACGGCAGGGACACCTTCCTTCTTTACTATGATGTCACCAACTACTACTTCGAGACCGACTACAACGATCCCGACGACCCGAGCAGGGACGAGGACGACCCCGCACGCTACGGGCTGAGGAAAAAGGGTGTCTCCAAGGAGCACAAGCCCAAGCCGATAGTGCAGATGGGACTCTTCATGGATGAGAACGGCATTCCCCTTTCCTACGACCTCTACAGGGGGAATATGAATGACAGCGTAACCTTCACCGAATGCCTGGACAGTACCGAGGATGCCCTGGCGTTGGGCAACAAGCACAAGATCCACATCACCGACAAGGCGATGATGACAGGGGACAACGTTGCTGACATCCGCCTCAGGAATGACGGGTACGTCATCAGCGAGTCCGTACGGCGGGTAGCCGAGCCATTTTGCAACTATGTGCTGGACCAGGAAGGATATACCTGTGAATATGACAAGGATGGGAATCTCACCTTCAAGTACAAGAGCAGGCTCCACCCCAAGGTTATCAATGTCACCAGTCTCGAGGGGAAGAAGGGCAAGGCAATCATCAATGAGCGGCAGATCGTCTTCTACAGCGAGAAATATGCACGAAGGGCGAAGAAGGACAGGGCCCTTGCCATCCAGAAGGCCAGGGGCAAGGATGGTACGACATCCACCTTCGGGAGCGACAGCCACTATGGGTCTGCGAAATACCTGAAAAAGACTCCCTACGACAAGGAAAGCGGTGAGCTGCTCAAGGACTCGTCCTATCTGGTGACCTTTGACGAGGACAGGCTTTCCGCTGACGAGAGCCTGGACGGTTACTACATCATCTGCACCAACGTCATAGGCATGGATAAGGGAGAACGCCCATTCAGGAAGAAGTGCAGGTACACGAAGGACGGGTACCTGCAGCTGAACAGGACGGTAACGGACAAGGACATCATCGAGATGTACCGCGGCCTGTGGAAGATTGAGGAGACATTCAAGGTGACGAAGACCAACATGAGCGCAAGGCCTGTGTACGTCTCGAACCAGGACCACATCAGGGCCTATTTTCTCATATGCTTCGTATCGCTGGTCCTGTCCAGGCTGTTGGAATACAAGCTGGACTGGAGATATTCGGCTACGGAGATCCAGGAGAACCTAGCCAGGGCCTGTGGGTCAAGGCTTGAGCAGAATCTCTTTGTCTTTGACCATTACACCAGCGTCCTGGAGGACATAGGCAAGGCTACCGGCATCGATTTCAGCAGGAAGTACCTCTCCACAGGGGATATACGGGGGATTCTCGCACAAACAAAAAAATATGAAGGTTGATAATATAACACGGATTTCTGTATAGATTTAAGTCAAGCATCTAGCTGTATGTAAATCAGTTAGGTGCTTTTTTTAGGGTTATATAGGTGTTGAAGACAGGATAATATTATAGCTTAAAGCATAGAACTATTGCAAGTTATATTTGGAATAAATAGAATCTCGGTTTTCAAAATGAAAGGTATCAATACCCCAGGGCAAGCCCTGGAAAGAGGAGGCGTTGCCTCCTTTTCCGCCCCAAGGGGCTCACGTATCTCACCTTGCTTTCCCGGCACTCGCTCGGTAATGGAAGCATGCTTCCGCTACTCTCGCTTCGTTGGGGAATGAAAACCAAAAGGAAGTCCTATCAGATTTTAATTATTCCTTCCCCTACTGACTACAAAGTCTCTTGGACTGAATCAGGCTTCGAACCACCAGAAATATAGAATCCTTGGAGATAGGTATCCAAGAGATCTAATGGGAAGAAGAATCTGATCCTGACAACTCCCTTTCTGATGATTTATGAGCAGTAGAGAAGAGGATGATTTATGAACACATGAGGATACACAAACTTGAAAAGGATGCTTTACTGTAACTGTCTCCTGGTGTCCGTATCTACTATGCTGAGGGAAGTATGGAGTCATTCATCCTATCAGGCTGTAGTTCTGCTGTAGCCTTGTATGCAGAGCTTGATCTTAATCTCATCCCCACAACAGTGGTTATTGATAATGATGACTTTATCATCAGCCTTCTTATGATGGCTATCTCTGGTATTGCTTCTCTGTAGTGAATCCTTTGTTGGGAGCAATCGTAAAAGAAGATACCTTCGGGGGTGCAATTTGATACTTGGCAGGATGGTGGCAATGAAAGGTATCAATACCCCAGGGCAAGCCCTGGAAAGAGGAGGCGTTGCCTCCTTTTCCGCCCCAAGGGGCGGGGTATCTCACCTTGCTTTCCCGGCACTCGCTCGGTAATGGAAGCATGCTTGTGCTACTCTCGCTTCGTTGGGGAATGAATCCGAAGAATATACATCAGGTTGATGAATATGCCACTGGTAGGATTGCTCCTTGTGATGGGTATCATCCTGCTTGCTTTATGTACTTGTAGTTCTATTCGCCTTTTCTTGTATTTTCCATCCCTTTTAGTATTTCCCCTAGCCTTGCCTTCAATAAGGATGACAAATCTTTGCAATCTCCCCTATCCCACAGTAGGCTAAACAGAAGGGGGACAATCCTTGATGGATACCGAGTCAAAGCTAATCATAGAAAAGCTTATGCTGGCGTTTCTTGCCCTCAAGGCTCTCCTGCGTAAGCGTGGGATAGGCTTTGATGAGTCAGAAAAACCCCAGAAAGCGCAACAAGGCTATGAGAAACAAAGTAAAACCCAAATTGAACAGAATATAGCCGATCAAGTTGAAAAAATAGCAATTCTAAAAGAACAAGAAATACAACCACCAAACCCTTTAGATGACAAAAGCCCTCTGGTTTCCCAGAAGGCTTTGCCAACTAATACGGTATTGAGTGCAGAAGAGAGTCTTGTTGTTTTTGCTTCGCTCTTTAGAGGTCGGAACATGTATGCCAGACGTTGGGAGTCTGGTAAGAGCGGGAAGAATGGGTACTCCCCTGCCTGTAAGAATGAAGGTGTCTATGGAGTCTGTGACAAGAGAAGCACCAAATGCTCTGATCAGCCTTACCTGTGATCGTATACGACAACTATCGCTGACCAGCTATGATCGTTTCTTTCCCACCAAACCAAGATTTATATCTTATGCAGAGAACTGTGAACAGTACGCAGCTCTTCCCAGAGGATGCCTAGAGGCTGTACAGCGCTTGCTAGAACAAAACAGTACACCTATTTCACATGAAGGAAAGCGAGGCCTTGGTGAGCCTATACAGGTCTCCTTTACAAAGATGTTACGTCCTGAACAGAGGGATGCCCTCAAGGCTATGCTTAGCTTTGATAATGGTATTCTCCATGATCCCACGGCTTCCTTCTGATATGAGAGGGATTCTATTTTATATCTCTCTCACCCCGTCATCTGTCTTACAGAAATGAATGGAGAAAATGTCCTTGTATTGGGGAAAGATAGCAAGATATTCTCTCGTCATTTGCTTTGCAATCTGTTCCTTGTAATCTGGATCTATAAGCCCGACACAACAGCCTTTGAAACCCGCTCCACTGAAACGGCCTCCGTAGATACCGGGGGTATGGGTCATGATCTCATATATGGCAATGAAAGGTATCAATACCCCAGGGCAAGCCCTGGAAAGAGGAGGCGTTGCCTCCTTTTCCGCCCCAAGGGGCTCACGTATCTCACCTTGCTTTCCCGCCACTCGCTCGGTAATGGAAGCATGCTTGTGCTACTCTCGCTTCGTTGGGGAATCAATTCAGGACTCCCGGTTTCCCAGGAATTGATCGAGCTATAGCCCGACTCAAACATGAGCTTGCCGAAGGCTTTGATATCGCCTTGTTTCCAGGCTTCAACGCCCTTCTCCACTCGGTCCATCTCCGAATAATAATGCAAGGCACGTTTTGCAAAAACAGGGGGAAGACGGTCTTTCCATTTCTCGTATACAGAAACGGGAACATCCCGAAGCCGGGAATCCTTATATAGGCCATATTCAATGCCTTCCAAGGCTTTGAGGTTATAGGCAGCACTCTTAGCTTCGTCAACTCGGGTGTTGTATCCGGAACCAAGGTTCCTCGAAAGCCCGGAGTAGAACACGGCCAACTCAAAGGTCGGCATGTTGGGATTGGCAGGGATAAGGTAATACCTGTCGTCCTTTGTATCCAGACACAGAAGTTGGTTCTTCTTTGACAGAACTTCACACGATTGGTCTAGTTTTCCTCCCTTGATCCCGTTAACAAGCTGGTACTTCCTGCCAGGAGAGAGGCAAAGAGCTCTGCTGCCGCCTTCAGCCTGGAATCCTTCATGGGACAGCCAACAATAATCCTGGAAGGATAGAGGTTATCATAGAGGGCCAAACCTTCTCTAAGGAACTCAGGACTGAAGAGGATGTTGTCAGATTGATACTTCTCTCTAACAGAGAGGGCATACCCGACTGGTACGGTGGACTTGATGACCATGATGGCAAAGGGGTTCACTGCCATCACTTGCTTGATTACCGCTTCAACGGAAGAAGTATCAAAGAAGTTCTTCTCAGGATCATAATTGGTCGGAGTGCTGATGATGACTTAGTCGGCATCCTTGTAGGCACTGTCTCCATCGGTGGTTGCTGTCAAGTCAAGAGAATGATGGGTAAGATAATCCGAAATCTCTGCATCGACAACAGGAGAAACACGTTTATTTATCAGATCACCTCAATGGGAAGTGATATTGTCATAGGTAAGCGGAAGGGACTTTGTCTTAAGAGCAACCCGAGACTGGATCAAC
>JAEINL010000103.1 GCA_016342655.1 Sphaerochaeta sp.
GGAGCCGTATACCGAACGGTACGTACGGTTCTGTGGGAGGACGGGTGAGCCACTAAGGCTCATCCTCCTACCCGATTAGCCCACACATTCGGAGGCAAAGCTCTTGTCGTCCATAATGAGAATCGGGTAGTATTATATTTCGTCGGGTATCTTGGATACCCCTATGTTATGGTAATTGGTGCCAAAAGGGTAGCCAATGAGAGTACAAGGAGCATTGTATGTCTGAAAAGAGATCTCTTACCGCTGAAAGAAGAACAACTGATTTTGGTTCCGCTGGCTCACGCCGGTTGTTGCGCAAGAAACGAATCCCTGCTGTAATTTACGGCAAGAAGAAGACTCCAATACACCTTTCCCTCGATGCAAGGGAATTTAACAATAAGATGCGCTATTTCTCTGAGACTGCATTGCTCGAGATTACCGTTGGTGAGTCTAAATATGAATGTCTGATGAAAGACTACCAGGAAAACGTGATGTATGGCGAGATTAAGCATGTGGACTTCTATGAAGTAACCCGTGGTCAGGCTCTTCGTGCCATGGTTACCCTTACCCTTGTCGGTCACCCAGTTGGAACCCGTGTAGGTGGAGTGCTTGAGCAGGTTATGCATGAAGTTGAAATTGAATGCTTGCCCAAGGATCTTCCCGATGCGATTCATGCAGATGTCTCACACCTGGGGCTGAACGAAGTTCTTCACCTCAGCGAGGTGGTGTTCCCCAGTACTGTAAAGATTCTTGAGGACCTTACCCGCACCGTAGCATCCGTGAAGGCTATCAAGGAAGATGTTGCCGAAGAAGAGGATGAGGAAGCAGTAGTTGGAGTCATCGATGAAGCTTCTGATGCAGACGAGGACGACAAGGCCACGAAATGAAGCTGATCCTTGGACTGGGCAATCCAGGTACCAAGTACGAACAGTCTCGGCATAACGTCGGTTTTGCTGTGGTTGAACAGAGTGCAGCGTTTTTTCAGGTTTGTCTGAAAAAACGCTGTTTCCGTTTATATCGGTATGCAAAGCTTTCTGTCGGGGGTAGTTCGAATCTTCTGGTACAACCTTTGACTTATATGAATAACAGTGGGAATATAGCGAAGTATTTCCGCAAGCAAGCATGCAACGACATGATAGTTATACTTGACCAGATGGATCTTCCTTTGGGAATGATTAGGATTAAAGAGGGAGGCTCTTCTGCCGGACACAATGGTCTGAAAAGTCTGATCGAAAAGTTCGGCTGTAGTGATTTTGTTCGTATCTATGTCGGTATCGGACGTCCCGCCCCAGGAGTTTCGGTCGTTGACCATGTCCTTTCCCAAGAAGATGACCCCCGCTTCGAGAGCGGAGTGAAGCTTGCTTCAGAGGCCCTTTGTGCCTTGGTGGAAGGTACAAACATCAAGGAGGTGATACGTGCCTACAATACAAGAGTTGGTCCCCTCTGAAATCTCTCGCTTCCTTACAGAGCAGCATATCGCCTTGGATAGGGGCGTTGCTGTTGCTTTTTCGGGAGGAAGTGACTCCCTTGCCCTTCTGCTTGCCTTTTCTAGCTTGCTCCCTCCCTCTAAGGTAGTACCTCTGTATGTGGACCATGGTCTTCGCGTGCCTGAAGAATTACAGCAGGAGCTGTCGCTCAATAGGGATACCTGTGAGAGACTGGGTCTTGAACTTACTGTGCTGACCCTTGGGAAAGGGTCGGTTGCAAAGACTTCCTCCACCAGAGGCTCGGGTATAGAGGAAGCAGCTCGCCTATTGCGTTATGCCAACTTGGAAGATGCTTGCACAGTCTTGGGATGTACCTATCTTGCCACTGCGCACAATGCCGACGACCAGATGGAGACCATACTCAAACGGGTATTTCAGGGTAGCAGCATCTCCTCCTTGGAAGGGATTGTCTCTGTTCAGCGTGGGTTCTCCTCCCCGACTATCATTATAAGACCTACCCTCACTCTGACTCATGTGCAACTACAACAGTATGTTGAGTCTAGGGGATATCGCTGGTCTGAGGACTCCACCAATCAGATGGAGTGCTATGAACGCAATGCAATTCGCAAAAACCTAACCCCTGTCATCCTATCTCTCTATCCTCAAGCCCATAAAGGTGTGCAGAGACTGACCACCCGCGCAAAGGATGTCTCGGTCCTGTTGGAAGACCTCACCTCAGAGGCTTTACAAAAAGTCGTCTTTTCAGAGCATGCAGGTATGTTTTTAGATGACTTCCTTGCATTGGAGAGAGCAATACGCGATACAGTCTTGCTACGTATGTTCAGCTATGTTGCCAAAGGGACGGATACGAAGGTTTCCTATGCCAAGGTGCAACAGCTCCGTAGTGCCCTGGAAGCAAGCACCGCCTCCAAGCGATGGTCTATCACCAGTGGAAATACAATGGCTTACCTTTCTGGGGGATGGTTTTCTTTGGAATCTAGAGCAGTCCCCTTCAGTTTTTGCTTGCCAATTGATATACTTGAAGGTCAAGACAAAGTGGAACTGGGGTTTGCTTCAGAGTTTAGCATCCAACGTACAAGCCAGGACCCCCTTCTCTTACGTATTGAAGAGGGGCAGCTGGTCAATCCTGTGCTGCGTTCGCCCCTGGAAGGGGATCGCATAGAGCTAGAAGGAAAGACGGTATTGCTGAGCAAGCTCTTTTCTGAATGGAAGATCCCTTCTGATTTGCAGATGCAAGTTCCTGTTCTTGAGGACGTTAGGGGGATAGTTGCAGTGTTTGCACGGTTTCTTGGGGGAAAGGATCGGTTGTGCAATAGATATAAAACTCCCCTTGCCGGAAGAACAACAAATATATATAGTGTTAGCAAAAGGAACGAGAGCAGTGAAACTTACAAAAGAAGATAACGACAGAGATAACGATACACACAAAGGCGATAAGGACAATAACCAGTATTGGCAGGGGCCTTCCAAAGATGGAAAAAAACCCTCTTTCATGCCACAGAACAATCCGAAGAACAGATTTGCCCTGATGGTTTTTATCACGCTGGCGATTACGTTTGCCTATATGTTTTTTAATAGTGCCACTGCAGTTGATCAGGTGGTTCCTTATACCACCTTTATTTCGTACGTCAATGCAGGTGAAGTGATTAGTGTTGAAATCAAGGAACAGTCCCAGATAAACTTTGTGTTGAGAAACGGCGTAACTGCAAAAACGAGAATTCCGTATTTTGATGATACCCTCTTAGAGACACTGAAAACAAAGAAGATTACTGTCACTGGCTCTGTACAGGAAATCTCCTTGCTGCAGATATTGTTGCAGCTCTTGCCTTGGATTATCTTCATAGGCTTTACCATCATGCTCTACCGCCAATCAAGCGGCATGAACGGGAAAATGATGTCCTCATTGGGAAAAAGCAGAGCCAAGGAGTATCTTGATACAGATACCAAGACAACATTTAAGGATGTTGCAGGTCAGGTAGAGGCCAAATACGAGTTGGAAGAAGTGGTGGAATTTCTCAAGCGGCCTGACCACTTTACCAAGGTAGGGGCAAGAATTCCCCGCGGAGTGCTGCTTGTCGGCCCTCCCGGAACAGGAAAGACCCTTCTTGCAAAGGCAGTCGCAGGGGAAAGTGGTGTGGCTTTCTTCCATACCAGCGGCTCTGATTTTGTTGAGATGTTTGTCGGTATGGGAGCTGCCAGAGTCCGAGACCTTTTTGAACAGGCTAGGAAGCACTCCCCCTGTATCTTGTTTATCGATGAGCTTGATGCTGTAGGACGCACCCGCGGTGGTGGCCTTGGCGGTGGCAATGATGAGCGCGAACAGACCCTTAACCAGATTCTGGTAGAGATGGATGGATTCTCCACAACAACCGGAGTCATCGTGATGGCAGCTACCAACCGTCCTGATGTCCTTGACCCCGCATTATTGCGTCCTGGTCGTTTTGACCGCCAGGTGGTGGTGGATCTTCCCGATATCGTGGAGCGTGAGGCTATCCTCAGGATTCATGTGCGCAAGATTCAGTTGGAAGACGATGTCGACTTGAAGAGGCTTGCACGAGGTTCAGCTGGTACAAGTGGTGCCGACCTGGCCAACCTGATCAATGAGGCGGCTCTCTTTGCTGCTCGCAAGAGAAAGCTTACCGTCTCCATGGCAGACATGGAAGACGCACGGGACAAGATTCTGCTCGGTGTGGCACGTAAGAGTCGCGCCATGACTGACGAGGAGAAGCTTGCTACAGCCTATCATGAGGCTGGGCATACGTTGCTTCACTACTACCTTGATAATCTTGATCCCTTGCATAAAGTGACGATCATTCCCCATGGAAGGGCCCTTGGCCTTACAGTCAGCCTTCCAGAACGCGATGCCTATACCAAGAACCGTTCCATGCTCATTGACTGGATCAAGGTGACCATGGGTGGCTATGTGGCCGAAGAGCTTGTGTATGGTGAGACCACAACCGGTACCAGCAATGACATCAAGCAGGCCACAGACCTTGCTCGGAGGATGGTCACAGAGTGGGGTATGAGTGGATTGGGATTTGTTAATTATGCAGATGAGTCCGAACCGATATTCTTGGGAAGGGAGATTTCCCAACGCAAGGAATACAGTAACGAGACTGCAAACAAGATTGATCAGGAAATCCATAAGATTCTTGATGAAGCAATGCTTGCAACAAGAGAAATCCTTTCAAAACAGCGTGAGGAATTGGATATCCTGACACAAGAGCTGGTTGATAAAGAGACTCTCGATGATAGCCAGATTCGTAGCCTTTTGGGATTTGAGCCTTGGGTTTCCACCCCAAGACAGGTCAAGAATCCTGCTAAGAAGAAGACAAAGCCAGAAGAGAAGAAAGTTCCATCAAACGATGAGAGCGAGAAATCCACAGAATAAGGAAACCTATGTCAACCGATTCCAATTTGACGAGAAATTTTTGCATCATAGCCCACATAGACCATGGCAAGTCGACCCTTGCCGACCGTTTTATCGAAACTGCCAAGTTTGGTACCTCCCGTGGTCCTTCACAGGCACAGATGCTAGATAATATGGATATTGAGCGAGAGCGTGGTATTACCATAAAGAGTCAGGCTGTCAGCATCCCCTACACTGCAAAGGATGGGAAGACCTATGATCTGAATCTGGTTGATACCCCGGGTCATGTGGACTTCTCCTATGAGGTGTCCAGAGCGATAAGTTCCTGTGAAGGGGCTTTGCTGCTCATCGATGCTTCCCAGGGGGTTGAGGCCCAGACAATTGCCAACCTATACATGGCAGTAGAACATAACCTGACCATAATCCCCGTCATCAACAAGATTGACCTTGCTTCTGCGGATATCGATGCCTGTCTGCACCAGATCGATCATGATCTTGGGTTGGACAGTGACATGGCTGTGCAGGTCAGTGCCAAGACAGGGGTAGGGGTCGCCAAGCTTTTTGAGGCGATAGTTGAGTTCATTGAGCCCCCTAAGGGTCGTGATGACGCTCCCTTGCAGGCACTCATCTTTGATTCCCATTACGACCCCTACCGAGGAGTCATAATCCACTTCAGGATTTTTGAGGGTATGATGAGAGAAGGCCAAGATGTCAAGTTCATGCATGGTGGCTCTACCTATAAGATTGAGGAGCTTGGAATCTTCCAGCTTGGTCTGGTCAAGAGGACTGAGCTTCGGTATGGGGATGTCGGCTACTGCATTGCGGGGATCAAGACCATCAGTGATGTAGGGGTAGGGGATACCATAACTTCATCAATTAAGGGTGCAAAGAACCCTCTGCCAGGATTTAAGGAAGTGAAGCCGGTGGTGTTCAGTTCCATCTATCCTGTGGATACCAATGACTATGAAGAGCTGGTCAGCTCAATTGAGAAACTCAAGCTGAATGATGCCTCCCTTATCTATGAGAAGGACAGCTCTGCTGCCCTTGGCTTTGGTTTCAGGTGTGGGTTCCTTGGGATGTTGCATCTGGAAGTTGTACAGGAGCGTATTGAGCGTGAATTTGGCCTTTCTATTGTATTTACAAGCCCCTCTGTAAAGTACATTGTCCATTTGAAGAATGGTGAGACCAAATATATAGACAACCCCTTGTCCTACCCAGACCCAATGCAGGTCGAGTATGCCGAAGAGCCCTATATAAAGGCTAGTGTCATAACTCCGACTACGTATGTGGGACCTATCATTAACCTTTGTATGGAAAAGCGTGGGTATCAGAAAGAGATGAACTATCTGGACGAGAAGCGGGTGGAGCTGGTATACGACATGCCCCTTGCTGAGGTCTTGTTTGATTTTTACGACCGTCTCAAGTCCATTTCCCGTGGATATGCGTCCTTTGACTATGAAGTGCAGGGCTATAAGAAGACTGATCTGGTCAGGCTGGATATTCTGGTCAATGGCGAGCCTGTTGATGCTCTGAGCCAGTTGGTATTCAGGGGAAATAGTCAGATTCGAGGCAGACATGTCTGTAACCGTCTTCGTGGGGAGATTCCTCGCCAGCAGTTCAAGATTGCAATCCAGGCTACTATTGGTGGTTCGATTGTCAGTCGTGAGACGATAAATGCTTTCCGTAAGGATGTAACAGCCAAGTGTTATGGTGGTGATATCAGCAGGAAGCGTAAGTTGCTGGAAAAACAGAAAGAAGGAAAGAAACGCATGAAGATGGTTGGGAACGTTGAGATTCCACAGAGTGCTTTCCTTGCTGTATTGAAGAGTGATGAGACTTCTTCGTAGGTGGTCAGAGACGGTCTGAGCCTTGCATAGTACGTTCTGTGGAACATAACAGAAGAAAAAATATCTTGATGATTAGGGGAGCTTCTGCAACGCAGAAGCTCCTGCTCTCTGTTACTGGGGGTAGTCTGGGCTTCAGCACGTTCTGGATATATTCCTGACACCCTCTCTTCTACCTTATATATAGGAATGTGTGCATCAATCTTTGTAAGCTACCTATTTTCCAATTTGTTGGTTGTTGCCCCTTCTCAGGGGGTGTATACTCATATACACATACCTATGAATCTGATGGGAGCTTCAAGATGCTAAAGAAACAACTTTTTGGAAAGACAACTGATGGTAAAGATATTTATTTGGTAACATTGACCAGCGGTCCCTATTCAGCTGAGATCCTCAGCTTGGGAGGCATCCTCAAGTCTTTGAAAGTCCCTGACCGCAATGGTTCTGTCCGTGATATTGTGTTAGGGTTTGACAATCCTTTGGACAACCTTAGCTCCACTACGTATTTCGGACAGGTTGTGGGTCGGTTTGCCAACAGAATTGCACAAGGCAGATTCTCCATCGATGGGGTGGAGTATCAGATGGAGACAAATAACGGGGAAAACTCCCTACACAGTGGCTCGAGTAACTTTGGATGGAAGAACTGGCATATGGAGCCATTTGAATGGTCAGGCTCTCCCGGTGTCGTTCTCAGTCTGTATAGTCCTGAGGGTGATGGTGGTATGCCTGGGGCGGTGAACTGTACGGTTAGCTATCTGTTACGACCTAATGGGGATTTGGTGATCGAATACGAGGCGACAACTACGCAAAAGACCTTGATGAACCTGACCAACCATAGTTATTTCAACTTGGGAGGGGTGGCCAGTGGTACTGTACTCAACCATGAGGTGTTGCTCAATTGTGACCGGTATCTGCCTGTCGATGAACAGCTCATACCTACAGGAGAGGTCCTTGAGGTTAAGGGGACTCCTTTTGACTTTACCAAGAAGAAGCCTTTGGGTAGGGATATTGATAAAGCAGGAGGTTATGATCACTGTTTTGTGCTTGCAAAGCATAATTCGCATCTTTTTGAGTTTGCTCAGGTATATGACCCAGTAACGGGACGGACAATGCGGGTAAGCACTACGCTTCCTGCCGTCCAGATGTACTCGGGCAATTTTCTCGATGGAAAGACCATTGGTAAAGCTGGGATGGCATACCCGAAGCATGGGGGGGTCTGTTTTGAGACGCAGTTCTACCCCGACAGCCCGAACCATTCCAACTTTCCTTCGTGTTTGCTAGCCAGCAATTCTGTCTACAAACACACGACGATGTTCTCATTTGGAGTGAAATAGTGCAGTACAGTGTAAGTTTGGATACAATTTTTCAAAGTGTTCCCACCCTTGAGCAACTGAAGAAGTTGTACGCTCTGGGGTATCGATATGTGGAATGGAAGGCCTTTCCCCAAGAAGATCCCTCTATCATGGTAGCTCTGCTCAAGGAAGCTTCTCTTATATGTCATGCAATGGGTATGCCTGAGGGTTCTCTTGTGGATCCTACGCTACACACCCAGTTTGTCGAACAACTGCACCAGGGCATAGAAATGGCTCAGAAGTTTGGTAACCGCCTGATTGTTTGTGGTGTAGGTTCTGCGACCCAACAGAGCCACGAATCACAGCTGGAAGCGATGGTCACGGGCTTGGAACTCTGCCTTCCCCTACTGAAAAAATATGATTGTGAGTTGCTCATCGAGCCTAGGAATACCCGCATCGACAATAAGGGCTATGCCTTGAGCCGTACAGGTGATGCCGCAGCGGTTCTCAAGCTTATTGACGACCCCCATGTTCGTCTTCTTTACAATATCTATCACCAGCAGATAAGTGAGGGCAATATTTTTATCCGGTTGGAGAAGTATCTACCTTGGATTGGACATATCCGGGCAGGAGGCGTTCCCGGTAGGGCTGAACTTGATAGTGGTGAATTAAGTTACCGTAGAATTTTCGCCTTCCTTGAGGCTTTGGGCTATACAGGCAATATCGGTCTGGAGTATTTTCCCAAGAGGCCTCCCTTTGAGGGGCTTGAAAGCTGCATGATGCTGAGGAGTCTTAGATGAAGGAAGTGAAGATCATTGGAATTACCGGAGGGTCGGGTTCGGGTAAATCGACTATTGTGCGTAAGATTAGTGAGGTCTGTTCGGATTTTGTCTTCATCCCTCAGGATAACTACTATCGTTCTGCTTCCTATATCAGCAATGAGAACATAACAGCTTTCAACTTTGACCATCCGGATGCCTTTGATATGGAGTTGCTCTACAAGCACCTATGTTTGCTTAAAGAGGGTAAGCCAATTAATATGCCCCTCTATGACTTCGTACATCACAGGCGTAAAGAAGAGTCTGTACTTGTTGAGCCAAAACCGTTGGTCATCATAGAGGGTCTGATGGTGCTGTACGAACAGAAGGTTAGAGATCTTCTGGATTTGAAGCTCTATGTTGATACACCTGATGATATTCGCTTCATAAGGCGCTTGAAGCGGGATATTGCAGAGCGTGGAAGAACTGTAGAGAGTGTGTGCAACCAATATCTTGAGGTTGTCCGTCCTGGACACTTCAACTTTATAGAGCCTACGAAGGTTTTTGCAGATATCATCATCCCTGAAGGTGGATATAATGAGAATGCCCTTTCGGTGCTTATTCCTTTTATGAAGGAGCTTTCGCGCTGATTACCGAGCGAGTGCCGGGAAAGCAAGGTGAGATACCCGCCCCTTTTGGCGGAAAAGGAGGCAACGCCTCCTCTTTCCAGGGCTTGCCCTGAGGTATTGATACCTTTCATTATCTTCTTCTCCTGTAGAGGATGAAGCTGTCCTTAATCTGTTTCCAGGACCAAGTATCAGGGACGGTATCATCTCCACCCATGAAAAAGCGACTGCATCGCAAGATTCTTGCACTGCCCATTATGCATCCCTTGAGGATGCCGTGTTTCATGACCGCTTCGGCCATGAAGGTGGAACAGCTTGGGTGATATATGCAGCTACTTCCAAAAAAAGGCGATAGCAATCCTTTATAGAGGTACACGGGAATCAGAAATGTCTTTTTAAGAAGGGCGTGGGCCTTCTCCTTTATAGTAATCATAGCCAGATAGTACGGGTGGATTGCAAAAAGTGCAATGAGTGGATATAATAATTACATTAGGGATTTGACTTCCCTTGTATAACTCGTTATAGTGACGAAGAAATTGTTAATACTGGAGGGATAGTTATATGGCAGGAAACGTATCCAAAAATGCGCGCCGTGAGGGTGCGAAGGCAATGACCAGCCGCTGGGGCGGTGTGATCAAAATGAAGGCAGTATTTGAGAATGGCAAGCTACGCCATGTTGCATATTGCGAGAAATCTGGCAATACAGCTCGTAAGCCTAAAGACTTGATGTAAGCGGGTCTAATTGCGAAAATAAGAGGAAATGCCTGTGATATTTGTTATTACAGGCTTTCTTTTTATCCCTTTGAGTGCTTAATTTAGCCTTATTTACGTATTTTTGGTGTATCCGATTTTACTAGTGTGTGTTATAGTGTTGTTGAGTACGTATGCAACGACACATGAGAACGTCATGAGGAGGAAACACGTGAAACGTCTTTCAAGAACAATTATGACAGCAATGCTGGTAGCTTTGTTGGCTTTTTCCCTAGTAGGCTGTAAAAGTACTGCAAAGGTCGAGCCAATTCCACCAGCCCCTGTTGTAGAACCAGCTCCAGAGCCAATAGCGCCTGTAGCAGTTCCAGAGGCTGTAGAGAAGCCAGTTAAACCCGCTCCAGTTCCGGAGCCTGCACCAGTAGCCCCTGTCGAGGAAAAAGTACCTGTAGTGGTAGAGGCAGCTCTCCCTTATGGGGTAAAGGAAATTGTAAAGAGTGAAGGGGCCAAGACATTTGACCTGTTCATCGTCCATACCAATGACCTGAATGGTAACAT
>JAEINL010000104.1 GCA_016342655.1 Sphaerochaeta sp.
TTCCTTCTTCAGGGATCCTCTTTCTGGTCTTACCCCATTAAACCACAGTTTTACCCATACGGGAAATTTTCATTTGTAGTTCGAGTGGAATAAATCATATTCGGCTTAGTTTGATACTTAAAAACTAAAGAAAACACTTGATTTTTCATGAATTAATGGTAAGCTGTTATTAACATATTACTAATGTATCACTAATATCTTAGAAAATCAACATTACTTTTGATTCTCTATCAGGTGATATGAAGGAGATCAGCGTGATTGAAAACAATGAGAATGAGGTTGATGAAGTAGCTTCAACCAACCGGGCACAGATTGAACATCGGGCAACTTGGATGGCTTTGTTCTTCGACGAAATGAAGAATGCCGGAATTGACCCGGAACCCATCATGCGTAAGGCAGTGTACAGATGTGGGGAAATCCACGGGAATAGGATTCGTGAGAATTGCGCCAACCCAGCGGATGCACGTGAGTTCGAGAAAACCTTCCTCAACAAATGTGGAAAAGATACCTTCCATATGGATTCCATTGATGCGAAGGTAGACAGCCTCCATATTTCTTTCAACTATTGTGCCTTGCTCTCGGCCTGGAAGAAACTCGGGATGGATGATGCAACCTGTGCCTTGCTTTGTGATATCGCAATGGATGGCGATAGGGGTATTGCCAAGGCAATGGGTTTGACCCTCGACCTTTCCGACACCCTTGCCCAAGGCTGCAAGACCTGTGAATTGAATTTCCATAAATAAAAACAGATTTTTTCGGATACTAAAAAAGGAGATTGTATGAAGAAATTAGTTACTGTCCTGTGTCTCTGTCTGGCTCTTTCCATGGGTTTGTTTGCCAATGGAAACAAAGAGGTTGAAGCTGCGAAAGCCGAAGGTTTCAAAGGTATCATCAAGCTTGGCGTTTTAGGTCCCCTGACGGGTACCAATGCCGAATACGGTGTAGGATTCAAGATTGGGACGCAGATGGCTGCTGACAGAATCAATGCAGCCGGTGGTGCCAAGGGCTACAAGCTCATCTTGGTCCCCAAGGATTCCAAGGGCGATCCCAAAGAGAGTTCCGACCTTACCAGACAATTCTGCGATGATGACGACATCATGGCAATCATTGGTGATTTCACCAGTGGTTGTTGCATGGCAAACGCCCCTATCGTCGATGATGCAAAGATTGTCCAGCTGTCCCCGACTGCCTCAAATCCCAAGTATGCGGGAATGAGCGATTACTGTTTCAGCATCATGGGCCGTCAAGATGGTGAGGCCCCGTTTTTCGCTAAGTACATTATCAGCAAGTACATGGGTATAAAGAAAATTGGGGTTATCTATATCAACAGCGACTGGGGTGTCTCTGCAATGGACAATTTCCGCAAGTCAGCTACTGAAGTCGGTGTAGAGATTGTCGAGGAAGTCAACTATGTCCAGGATGAGAAGGACTTCTCTTCCTTGATCACCAAACTCAAGGCCTCCTCTCCCGAAGCCGTCCTCATCATGGATCAGGGTGCCGTAGCCCAGGTTATCAACCAGATCAGGTCCATGGGATGGGATGTTCCTATTACCACCCTCGGACCAGGAACCTCAGAACAGTTGATTGGCTTGACCGGAAAGAATTCCGAAGGCCTGTTGCTGTCGACTCCTTTCTTCTTTGACCCAAAGATTCCTGAGCTCATGGCCTGGAAGAATGAGTTCAAGGACAAATCAAAATTCGATCCCACCGTACACCCTGCATGTGCTTTCGATTGCGTAAACTTGATTGCCCAGGCTATTGAATCCTGTGGGGACACTGTCACCCGCCAGGGTATACGGGACAATCTTGCAAAGAATGCCTATACCGGCGTCACAGGCCCAATCAAATTCAATAAGGACGGGGATATCACCCGTACGTATTTGATCTGTGCCGTTGAGAATGGCCAGTATGTTGTAAAAAAGGGTTTTGAGTATTCAGCAGAATAACCTTGATCTTATCGGCGTCGATATCAAGGTATCGACGCCGAATCTTACAGAAATTCTGGTGAAGGGGTGTTGAGATGGAATATTTCCTCAATCAATTGATCAATGGACTCTGCCAAGGAGCAATCTATGCCCTGATGGCTATTGGCTATTCTGTTGTCGTCGGAGTCGTCGGTATGGTCACGTTCACCCATGGTGAAGTGATGGTCATGGGGGCTTTCGCTGCTTACTATGTGTTTCAATATTGTGGTACGAACCTGATATTAGGATTTATTGCCGCTTTTGCAGCCTCTTGGATAATGGGTATTTTTGTTTACAAGGTGTGTTATGAGCGGTTCTTCAACTCTCCGCGTCATATTTCGCTCTTGTGCACCATCGGGTTCTCCATGCTTGTGAAGAATCTGGCGCAGATACTGTTCGGGCCCAATCAGATTCCGATGTTGAATATCGTGAACATCAAGTTCTATCATATCGGAGCTGTGCAGATCAGTTCATTGCAAATACTTATCATTGCACTGGTCATATCCCTTGCGCTAGTGCTTAACTATGTGTTCTACCATACGAAATTTGGGGTCAAGTTGAGAGCAGTCAGCCAAGACAAGACGGCAGCCTATATGGTCGGAATCAATGTAAAAAGAGTGGCTATGCTTGGGAATTGTGTCGGTTGTGGTCTCGGGGGCATTGCCGGCTTGCTGATATGTATTTATTACCAGGTCGTTCAGGCCACAATGGGTGGACCCTTGGGAATGAAGGCGTTCTCCGCGTCTGTCTTGGGTGGTTTGACCGATGTAAGATTCTCCGCGTTGGGCGGTCTGTGCATCGGAATCGTGGAAAATCTAGGGATAACCTTCACCTCTGCTAGCTATCGTGATGTGTTTGCCTTTGGCTTCCTCATTCTTATCTTGATTTTCAAACCGACCGGGTTTGTGACAAAGAGGGGTACCAAAGTATGAACATGCTATCAGATGCAAAGAAACAGGCGGAAACTGTTTTTAACAGACACAAGATGCTCTATGCCGTTCTCCTATTGGTTTTTCTTTCGCTGTTTCCTTTGTTCACCGACAAAAGCTATGTAATGGGTGTCATGTGCCGTATCTTGATGTATGCAACCCTTGCAGGGGCTTTGAACATCATTAACGGGTACAGTGGCCAGACGTGTCTGGGTGTTGCAGGCTTCTTTTGTTTCGGAGCCTATACCGAAGCAATCCTGGCGACCAAAGTCGGACTGAGTTTCTGGCTCTGCATCCCCCTTGCGGGTGTCGTGACGGCCCTCGTCGGTTTGCTTGTAGCTTGGCCCACATTGAAGATGAGCGGAATCTACCTTGCCATCGTAACCTTGGGCTTTTCCGAAATTGCCCGATTGTTGGCCTTGAATGCTACGCCGTTGACCGGGGGTGCCTTGGGAATCAAGAATATTCCGGTACCTGAGCTCTTTGGGATCGTATTCAAGAATTCGCGTTCCTATTATTACTTGTTCTTGATTCTGGCAATAGTGTTTCTTTTCATTTCGAACAGGGTAGTCAAAAGCAAGATTGGCAGGGCTTGGATGTCCATCCGCGAAGATGAACTGGCTTCAAAGAGTCTAGGGGTAAACGCCTCGGTCTACAAAGCAGCCAATTTTATGTATGGTGCGTTCTGGATCGGTGTCGTCGGGAGTGTGTATGCCCCCTATGTTCGGTTCATCGATTCTACCTATTTTACCTTGGACGAAGGATGGAACATCCTTTCCATGGTAATCCTTGGTGGCCAGGGAACCTTTCTCGGTCCAATAATCGGTTCGATTATTGTCAATTTCCTTACCGAAGTGCTTCGTCCCATCGGACAATGGAGACTGGTAGCCTTTGCCTTGTTGATAATATTTATGATGTGGTATAGGCCCCAAGGGCTTGCAGGTGCTACCGACAGTAAGCTTGCCGGTAATATTGTGAAGAAAAAATCGCAAGATCGGGAGAAGAATCATGATTGAAACAATGAATATACCGGTTTTGCGTACCGAACACATATGTATGTATTTCGGTGGACTCCATGCAGTTGAGGATGTAAGCATGGAAATCCAGCAAGGGGATATCTATGGTATTATTGGCCCCAACGGTGCTGGTAAGACAACCTTGTTCAACGCCTGTACCGGTTTCAACAATCCTACCAAAGGCAAAGTGTTTCTCTGTGGTGATGACATCACCAGTCTGAAACCTGAGCAGATTGCCAAGAAAGGAATGGCCCGGACATTCCAGAATATCAAGCTCTTCAAGTTTATGAGCGTCTTGGACAATATCAAGATTGGCTTCCATCTCAATTTGAAGTCAAATCTGGTTGATGCCATACTCCATACCAAGAGATTCGGTACCGATGAAGCCTATGCTATAGAGAAGGGCAAGGAAATCCTCAATCTGGTCGGACTTTCTAAATACACCGATACAAAGGCGGGAAACCTCCCCTACGGTGTCCAACGGAAAGTGGAGATTGCCAGGGCCCTGGCAATCAATCCGAAGATCCTGTTGCTTGATGAACCTGCCGCTGGAATGAATCCGAACGAAACCAAGGAGCTCTCCGACTATATTCTGAAAATCAACGAGCTGGGATATACGATTGGGGTGATTGAACATGATATGAAATTTGTCATGAGCACCTGTAACAAGATCCTTGTGTTGAATTTTGGACAGAAAATCTGCGAAGGCACTCCTGATATCGTCAAGACGAATCAGGGTGTACGCGAAGCATACTTTGGAAAAGGGTTTGTATCCGGGGAGGCCATCAATGTCATTGCTAAAAATTGAAAACCTGAGCATAAACTATGGCTACATCTCAGCCTTGAGAAACGCCGATATCGTAGTCAACGAAGGTGAGTTGGTGACCCTTATCGGGGGAAACGGTGCAGGTAAGACCAGTACCTTGATGGGGATATCGAACCTCATCCCGAAGGCAGGGGGGAAAGTATTCTTCAAGGGACAGGATGTCTCGAAACTATCCCCCGAAAAAATTGTGAAGATGGGCATAGCCCATGTCCCAGAGGGTCGCAAGATATTTCCGGACATGACGGTATACGAGAATCTTGTTTCGGGAAGCATGGGACAACCAAGGCAAACCAAGGTCAAGTTCGCCGAATTGCTCGAGATGAATTACCAGATGTTTCCCAGGTTGAAGGAAAGGCTTGCCCAGGCTGGCGGTTCCTTGTCCGGTGGAGAGCAGCAAATGCTTGCAATTGCAAGGGGCCTGATGATGGATCCCGACCTTATCATGTTGGATGAGCCTTCCCTAGGACTTGCTCCCATCATTGTCGAGGAAATTTTCGAGTTGCTCGTCCGTATTCGGGGAAAAGGAAAGACCATACTTCTGATTGAACAGAATGCCTCCATGGCATTGTCGATTGCCGATCGCGGTTATGTCCTCGAGACGGGGAACATCACCCTTGAAGGTTGTGGAACAGACTTATTGCACAATCCTGCGATAATAAAAGCCTATTTGGGCGGTTGAAAAGGAAAAAACAATGAAAAAGATTATGAATGAACCCCAGAACTTCGTCGATGAAGTCATGGTTGGTATTGAATTGGCATACAGTGACAGGATCCATCTTCTTGATGGCGACAAAAGGATCCTAGTGTCCTCGTATCCAAAGAAAAAAGGCAAGGTGGGCATCGTCACTGCAGGCGGTAGCGGACATCTTCCTGTGTTCCTTGGCTATGTAGGATCTGGCTTGCTTGATGGGTGTGCCGTAGGAAATGTCTTTGCCTCTCCCTCTGCCAAGAAGATGGCGGCCATGATACAGGGTTGTGACGACGGCAATGGTGTCCTGTGTCTGTACGGTAACTACGGTGGGGACAAGATGAATTTCGAGATGGCCTGTGAAATGGCTGAGATGGATGACATCGTAACCGAGAGCGTGTTGGTTGCTGATGATGTTGCCTCAAGTCCCAAGGAACTTGCCCAGAGAAGACGCGGTGTCGCAGGTATGGTATTTGCTTTCAAGATTGCCGGTGCCGCTGCCGATGAGATGATGACTCTTGAAGAAGTCGTTGCCGTTACGAAGAAAGCTGTTGCGAATATAAGGACCATGGGTGTCGCCCTTTCTCCCTGCATTGTCCCGGAAGTGGGAAAGCCAACCTTTACCATCGAGGACGATGAGATGGAGTTGGGGATGGGTATTCATGGGGAACGGGGAATTGAAGTCTGCAAGATGTTGACTGCCAATGAAATTGCCGATTTCATCTTCACCAAGATTGTCAGTGATATGCCCCTTGAAAAGGGATCCGAAGTCTCTGTAATGGTAAACGGGCTTGGTGCAACCCCCTTGGAAGAGCAAATCCTTGTCTACAGTCGGGTAGCTTCCAGACTAAAGGAACAGGAAGTGTCAGTGTTTATGCCCCATATCGGTGAATTTGCCACTTCGATGGAAATGGCTGGACTCTCTGTGACAATCATGAAGCTTGACGAACAATTGAAGGGACTGTTGAGAAAACCTGCATCCTCACCGTTCTACACTTCCGAAAACAAATAGGAGGAAAACCGTGACTGTATCGAATATTTGCGAAGCAATGAAATATATCAGCGAGACAATGACAAGTGAGAAGGACTATCTCATTGAGCTCGACCAGCAGAATGGCGATGGCGACCTTGGCATTTCGATGAGTGAAGGGTATCGCAGCGTCCTGGCTTTCCTTCTTTCGGATACCGAGACGGATTTGGGGAAAACCTTCATGAACATGGCGATGACCTTCAATGAGGCGGCCCCTTCCTCTTTGGGGACTATCACATCCTTCGGGATGATGGGAATGGCGAAAAAACTGAAAGGGAAAACAGAGATAGATCTCGGGGAATTGGCCGAGGCCTTGCATTCAGGAATAGAGAATATCATGAAGAAGGCTGGGAGCAAGGCAGGGGAGAAGACGATTCTTGATTCTCTGATTCCCGGTATAGAGGCTTTGCAGGCCTCTGTAGCAGACGGTCCGATCGTGGCTTTCGAAAAGGCCGCCGCGGAAGCCGAGGCGGGCTCACAAAGCACCAGAGATATGAAATCCGTCCATGGCAGGGCGGCTTACTACGGGGACAAGAGCATAGGGATACTTGACGGAGGTTCGGTTGTAGGCAGCTTGATTTTCAAAGCCTTGTCAGCCTACACAAAGAGAGCCTGATTATGGATCAAAACGTTTATGATGCGTATGTTCAGCTATTGAACACAGAGTTGCAACCTGCCTTGGGTTGTACCGAACCCATCGCCATTGCCTATGCCGCGGCGAAGGCACGTGAAGTCTTGGGTGTTATGCCCAAAAAAATCAGCGTTTCCTGTAGCGGGAACATTGTCAAGAATGTCCAAAGCGTTGTTGTTCCCAATTCCGAAGGTTTGCGTGGTATAGATGTCGCGGCAATACTAGGGACAGTAGCGGGTAATGCCTTGAGTGGTTTGGAAGTACTTAAGGATATCAAGGGCGAAGATGTCCAAAAGACTAGGGAGTTGCTTGAAGAGGGTTTCTGTACTTGTATGCTCGCTGACAATGAGAGCAACCTGTTTATCCGTGTGTTAGCCATCAGCGGAGCTGATTCGGCTGCCGTGGAGATAACGGATCACCATACGAACATTACCCTTATCGAAAGGAATGGCAAGACCCTGCTTTCAAAAACAGGTGAGATTAAGGAAGACCTTTTCGAAAAGTATGCTGGGTATCTGAACGTCAGGGATATCCTGGAATTTGTCGATGAAGTCGATCTTGATGATATCAAGGCGGTACTTGATCGGGAAATTGATTATAATTCGGCGATTTCAAGAGAAGGCCTGACCGGAAATTGGGGAATCGGCGTAGGGAAATCCCTGCTGAAGTATTATGATTGCAAAGATGTGCGTACCCGTGCCTGTGCTTCCGCTGCCGCAGGGTCAGATGCCCGTATGGGGGGATGTTCCCTGCCTGTAATCATCAATAGCGGAAGCGGGAACCAAGGGATGACCTTGTCTCTTCCAGTTATAGAATATGCAAAAGAGCTAAATTCCAAACACGATCAGCTGTTGCGTTCCCTGGCCTTGAGCAATCTGATTTCAATGCAGGAGAAAAGTCATCTGGGAAGTCTCAGCGCTTTCTGCGGAGCCGTTTGTGCTGGCACTGCCGCAGGTTGTGGTATTGCGTATCTGCATGGTGGTCGGGAACAGGATATATCCAATGTCATTACCAACTGCCTCGCCGATATCGGCGGAGTCGTCTGTGATGGAGCGAAGGCTTCCTGTGCTTCGAAAATCGCAACTGCCGTCAAGTCCGGGATCTTTGCTTTTGAAATGGGAATGAAGGATAACAAGAGTTTCCAGAATGGGGATGGTCTGGTAAAATCCAATGCCGACAATACCATAAAGAGCTTTGGGAGGATGGGGAAAATCGGTATGAAACCGACTGACCTGGAAATTCTGAACATCATGTTGGAAAAAGACATATAGCCAATCGTTGTTTCGTCAAGCTAGTCAGATTGACAGTCCTGGGAAAAATCCTGGGACTGTCTTTTGGTGTGTACGATCAAATCTTCTGGGATTCAATCGTTGAAAAGTTCTCTATATCCTGATGCAGGCATTCTATCGCTTCCTGTTTCTTGTTTTCCTCCAGCAAACGGATGAATCGCTTGTGGGCTTCGCATTCGCTGACGATATTTTCTGTGTGCAGGTTGATCCAATAGGCCTGGGCATAGGCGACCCCGAGATATTGCAGGGCACTTTTAAGCTGTCTGTACACAAAGTCATTGCCGAAGAGGGAAATCAAGGTAAGGTGAAAATCGGTGTTGTGCTCCCAGTGTTCAAGGGCTGCCTCCTTGTGCGGTTCATCATAATAGGTTTGCAGGAGTTTTTTGAGCTTGGCAATATCCTGAGCCGTGATGCTTTCCCAGTGGTTCGCGAGATACCCGCATTCTACGAGGACCCTGTATTCCGTGAGTTGGATGATATTATCTTTGCTGAAGGAAACCACTTCATATCCGAAGCGGGGAATGCTCTTGAGGAAACCCTCGTTGCACAATTCGATCAATGCTTCCCTGATGGGAGACTTGCTTACTTCAAATTCATCAACCAAGGATTTTTCGGTGATTATATCTCCTGAGTTATAGTTGCACTGGATTATCCTAGAAAGGACAATGTCATAAAAATGCTTCTTTTTGATGGAGACAGTGTATTTGCTTTTAATGGTATTCACTTGGGTTTATCCTTTTTCTCATTGTTTCATTGCCTCTTCCTTCCTTGCCATTGCAGCAGATTGATATCTACCCAAGGGTAATAGGTTGCTTCATTCAAACAAGAATCCTGACCGGTTACTCAAAGAGAAAACCTTTGTCATTATATGGTTGTATTCTAATCTATTGCAGGCTTTTGAGAAATGTATCACTAATATCTTAGAGATTCAATAATTGGACAAGGTTACGGGATTAGGATAGGGAAGGAGTCGATTATGGTTGAAAACCTTGGAATTGAGGACGAATACTCTCTTGTAGGTTGCTTGGGTTCCACTATGCAGCCAATTACCATCCAGAGGTCCTGTAGATAAGAACCTCCTTGAGGGAAAACTCATGCTATCGTGAAGCTTGCCTAGGATTTCTTGAAAGAAATCTTCCCATAGTTGTCCATGTCGGCCCTCAGGGCCTCAAGGGCTTTTTCCTTGTTGTTCTCTTCTATGCCTTTGACAATATCCCGATGGCATTCTTCACCTAGTTGCCGGTCGATTGGGTTGAGCAGCGACAAGGAAGACCGAGCATAGGCGATACCCAGCAAACGGATTGCTTTCTGGAGTTGATTGGAGAGGTACTCATTCTGGTAAAAGGTAGCCAGCGTGAGATGGAATTTTACGGTATGCTCCCATCTCTCCAAGGGATTTGCCACATCCCGAAGGGATTCGCTTACATCGATGAGTGTATTGAGTGTATCGATATGCTCCTTGTTTGTAAGCATATCCCAATAGCTTTCCATGGCTCCTGTTTCAAGAAGGCAACGGAATTTGAACACCTGCATGACCTGGCTTTCCTGAAAAGGAACAACCTCGTAGCCAAACTTGGGAATACTTTTGAGAAGGCCTTCGTCGCACAGTTCCAACAGGGCCTCCCTGATGGGGGTCTTGCTGACATTGAATTCTGAGACGAGGGAATGGATGGTAATGATATCATTGCTTTTATAGGTGCAGTAGATTATACGGTCAAGAATGATCTTATGATATTGTTTGTAAAGTCGGTCAACCCCGTATTTATTTTTAATTCCTGCCATTATACCAAAACTCCATCTAGTGTTTATTGCCTTGCATGTTTCTTTGATGATAAAGGTAATGTCGAGCCTTAGCAAGGAAGAAAATTCGGTTTGCAGCAAAGAGTGGGCTTTACCCTTGTCTGAACCCTTTGGGAGACTGGGAAGATCAACGGCAGAGCCTTTCGAAAGTCCTTTTTCTTATGGGAATAAAGAAACAAAATGGAGAAGGAATCGAAGCTTTGTCGATCATATGGAGGCCTCTGGCGTCGGGACAGTTAGGGAGATTTTAATTAGATTAAAACAATTTTGATAATTGTATCAAAATTGTTATCAGTATCAACAATAATTTTACAATAATTTCGACCTGTGCGGTTGGAGACAACAAAAACATACAATCAATGAGAGTCATGTACTTTTCTGCGTGATTCTCTT
>JAEINL010000105.1 GCA_016342655.1 Sphaerochaeta sp.
AGGTTAAGGACAAGCTCTTCAGAAACTGTTCGGAATACCTTCTACCCCCTATTGACCACCAGAAATGCGGATGAGCCTCTTTTTTTCGCAATACTCACAGTATTTTCCCAATCATTCATAAGACCAACCACAAAAATATTCCAGAAATATTTCAAATTCTTTTCAACCTGCACGCATCGGAGTATGTATGGTAGCGTTATGACAGAAGCGGACGCGAGTATTATGGCGAAGGAGAAGCAGCTATGGAACAGGCCGATAATGCCCAGTTACTCGAATCCTCCGATTTGGTTTCTCTGCTAAGACCGCTCCCTCCCGATGACCAGGTTGACCTGCTGAAAGCACTGCCGGACAAACAGTACAATGCAGTACTGCCTGTGCCGGCGAATAAAGAGCGGGAGGATCTCGTAAAACTTGCCCCCTCATACAGGAAGTTTCATAGAGGATCAGTCTGGAAAAAATACAAAAGGAAACGATCTATCACATCTATTAAAAGTTTCCCAATAAAATGTACTATAGCTATTCTATCTTAGCTTGAGGATTTGGGTTTTTCCTGGGCCTGCCCCTAGGTCTTTTGGGGTTTTCTGGTTCAGTCTTTGCCTTTTTCGGTCTTCCCACCTTCCTCGATTCCTTTATCAGTGGTTCGGAAAGTCCGAGCTTCTCAAGCAATACCAACACGGAAGGCAGAGTGTGAACCCACTTCTTGTCGGCAGACCTCGGCTTGTCCGTTGAGCCGGATTGTCGCCATGCGGAGGACAGGTCATCCATCAGATCCCCATACGTCATCACATCCAAAAGTTTTGCATTGCCGGCCTTCCTTACCATCCTGGATGTCATGACTGTAGCTATGAAGTTCACAAACTCTGCTCCGATGAGGGAGTAGTCACCTTGCACGTTGGTAGAGTCTAGGCTTTCCTCACCCTTGTACTGTGCAAAGAGAAGCTTTAGCAACCACCTGTCCTCATAGGCATTGTAGACTTGGCTGAGTGACATGTCCACATCCGATTCGAAGACAATCACGCCATACTTATCTCTGTGAGACAAGTATTTGTCACTATCAAAAGACTTTTTCTTCTTTGATTTGGTGATGAATGAGCGTTCCTCCTTGCCTGCACGATACGAATCCCTGAATGAATACAGGTATTTGCCGTTCTTGAGGTCCACCTTTTTCCCGACGACACTCTTGTCTGTGCCTGTAACGACCTCTTTGAATTCCAGCATGCCATTTTCACTGATCCTACGGTCATTCCTCTTTATAGGCGCCATGTAGTGAAGATCAGGTCTCATCTTCAGGTCCTCTTCTATGGCGCTGATAGGAAACCCCTTGTCCGTTATAATCATACCTTTAGTGATATTGTTATCGTTGATGAATGCAGAAAAGGAGCTTGCATCGATGCTGTTCCCGGGAAAGACCTCAGCGCACAGAGGCTCCATCGTCTCTATTTCATATGCATAGAGCACAGATACATCCTTGCATCCCTTCACCCGAGCCTTGTATGAGAAGGAGGAAAGGTCATTCACCGTGCTGGTATCCTGTTTCAACGTCCCATCGATGGCAATGTGGTGGTTTGGTGCTACCCTTGCCATTCTGGATGCATAGAAGGCTTTTCTTTTCTTGCCATCCATCCCAAGCTTCTTGAAGAGCGAGCCTACGGAATTCTTGCTCATTGCCACGTTAGGATAGTATTTGGACACGAATGTCCTCCCATAGTGGGTGGAATACCTGTTTGCTGCTATATTTGGTCTTGCGACCTTAAGCATTGCACTCGCCATGACCGCCGCTGCCTCATTCGGCGGATATACAGCAAGAAGGTCCTCAAACAGGTCGTCTGAGACAGACTTTGCCAAGGCGGCCACCCCATAGGAAAGGGAGTCGGGCTCATCCGACATCCTGTCAGTGACCGGTACAAACCGTCCATCAATGATATGGCCTATGACTCTGCCGTTCTCTGGTTGCGGGTTTCCACCCTTGATGTACTTTACCCCTAACCTTTCACGCACAGAATATCTATTCACCCCATCCCTGCCGCTGTCCACAATGATAGTATTCTTCGGCCTGTCAATGCTGCGTATGTTTTCTGAGACACCCATAGTTAAAACCCCTTTTAATATGGTATATAATATACTATTTAGTACTATATAACAAGAGTTTTATGATGCAGTTTTGCAAAGAAAAATGCAAGAAAATAGCCCCATATGGGGCTGTGACTGAGGAAAAGCAAGGTCAAAAAGGCTTCTCATATGACAAGATGTATAAATTTCCAGAATATTATGCTATTAGAGCAGATTCTATAGTACAAAAAATTGGGATACTTTTAATCTATATATTGGATAATGACAATAGACTGATCGGAACCCTATCAAACACAGCCCTTATCCTTGCTTATCCTACAGCAAAGCTCTCTGAAGTCATGAAAACCAAAATTGTTAGCATTGATGCCAATGAAAGCCACGAATAGGCTGTGTTCATGAAGCCCCGCTATGGTCTTGTTGCCCTACCAGTTGTGTATGAACAGAACATCCTGCTGGGAAACATCACCCGTAATGACGCCCTGAACGTCATCAAAGAGGAACACACCAATGATATGGAGCGGTTTATGGCAATTATGGGTAAGCATGCTAATACCACCTACCTAAAAACCTCCATCTGGACACATTTCCGCATTAGCGTTGGATGGTTGGTCATCCTTGCCTTTTCAGGCCTCATCTCGGACTCGATCCTAGAGCCCTATGAGGGGACGCTGACAAGCTTGATGATACTCGCCTTCTATATGCCCCATGCTTATACACAGGGGGAAACACCGGAAGCCAGGCAGCAACGGTGATGGTGCTAACACTTACCCTTGCGCCCCTCGCTTTCCTTCGTGTAGTGTTCATTTCAAATCCCAGCTCCATATCTGCAGCCTTCACGCTGACAGATAGTGGTTTTGCAATTGTACCGGCAGGCCAAGTTATAACTGCAACTATCATAGGGGCTTTGCTTTCCCTTGGGGCTGCTGCATTGATACTGGGCCGATACCTGATTCCCAATTCCTTTCTTTTAGGTGATGCCGCGCAAACGGCATCCATCGCATCAGAGAAAATCTTTCATGGCTTGATCAATGAGCCCTATTGAACAAGCAAGTATTGGCTCATCTTCTGCAAAGAAACTTTGCAACGGTTTTCTTACTTTCCCGAGTTCCACCCTTTCTCGTCTGAATAGGATTTCTTTCATCACAGAATAGAGATTTCCCTTTGCTTCACACATCTTATAGATGATCGCATTGATAGCATTTTGGACTGCTTGCGCTTCTAGAAATTTTCCTTGCTTTAGAAGATCATCAGCTTTGAGGAATAACTCAGGCATCACTGCATACGTTCCTCCGATCCCCCCATCCGCACCAATGATACGTCCAGCTATGAATTGTTCATCAGGCCCATTAAATACGGTAAAGTCTTCCCCTCCTGCAATCTTAAACATTTGAATGTCTTGCGTAGCCATGGAAGAGTTCTTTACACCCACGACTCTCGGATTCTTCAGCATGGTATTGAGAAGTTTCATCGTCAATGAAGTTCCTGCAAGTTGGGGAATATTATAGATAAAGAAATCAGTATCAGGGGCTGCTTCACTTATATCATTCCAATACAAGGCAATTGCATCTTCGGGAAGATGAAAATATATTGGAGGAATTGATGCGATTGCATCCACTCCACATGCTTGCGCATGGCGTGCAAGCTCAATGCTATCAGCTGTATTATTGCATGCGACATGGGCGATGATTGTCATCTTCCCCTTCACTGCAGCCATTACGTTTTCAAGAACCAACTTACGCTCATCAACACTCTGGTATATGCATTCACCAGAGGATCCGCACACATATAATCCTTGGACACCCTTATGCAACAGATGAAGGGCAAACCTCTGTATTCGCTCAGGACTAATCTGGCCATTCTCATCATAACAAGCATAAAAAGCGGGCAAGATTCCTTGATATTTCATTTTTCTAGCATTCATATCCTTCTCCATTTCTCCTGTTTAGAACGCAGGAACCGTGTTGTATTACTTCATAACCTCAGCAACTGAGACCTTTCTATTTTCTTTGAGTGATAGGGTGGCGGCATCTGCTGTAGCAATTGAGGCTCTAGCGGCATCCCCTGTCAACAAGGGCTTGAACTCGTTGTCGATAGTAGCACCATGGAGGAGGCTGTTGAAATAGGTCATTTCTTTCTTCATAATTCCATGCAACCAAAGTGGGGGCTTTTTACCAGGCATGCCATACATGATAGCCCCATCGATATCTAAATCGTGATATATTCTTGTCCTATCATCATCTTCCTCTTTTGTTTCATGGACAAGATATTTTGATTCTCTCCCAAGAGCATCCTTGACTGTCATAGAAACATCCTTCATATCTATTTTTATGGCACCTTTTGTTCCATTAATTAACAGGTAGTGTTCCGCCCAGCGAAATGCCGAACCATATTCACAAATAGCGTAAGTATTATTTTCAAATTCAATCGAAAGGAACATCATATCATCTTCGTCACTAAACTCTTTCTCCTTGTGAGCTACATTTCCTCCAATCATAGTCACAGCACTTGCAGGACCCATTAAAAATTGTATGCAATCCAACTCATGGATATGATGATAGAGATGGCCACCGGACTTGTCCTTAAATTTTTTCCAGCTGATGTAATTTTGTGGAGGTTCCCATCCGTTGCGTGCAGAATGGCAACAAAGAATTTCACCGATGGCACCTTTATTAATCAATTCTTTAGCCTTTCTAACACCGTTAAAAAAATTCATAACATGCCCGGCCATAAACATCACACTGTTGTTTTTACAGGTGTTTACCATTTGGTCACAATCTGCATATGAAAGAGCGATGGGTTTTTCGCAGAAGACGTTTTTTTTATGTCTAGCTGCAGCCAAAACAGGTTCCTTATGAAGATAGTTCGGCGTAGCAACAATAATTGCGTCTATATCTTTTCGTGCACAAATTGTATCTAAATCTGTTTCTAGCTCGCAATTATATTCTAGTGCAATTTTCTCCCCGTTTTCCGGGTCAAGAACGGCGACAACACGTGCACCTTCCAATGCATTAACGATTCGTCCTAGTTCTGCACCGAAGTAACCAACCCCAACAATTCCGTACCCTTTTGTATCCATTTTCTTTTTCCTATTGAATTTAGCTTTATTTTATTGAGCCTTGGGACAACCCCCCGGCTATTTTACTCTGAATAAACATAAAAAATATTACTGAAGGCACAACTACTATTGCTGATGCAGCCATCATGGTTCCCCAATCAAGAACTTCTTGCCCTTCGAGAGATTTCAAGGCCACTGAAATTGTCATCTTTGAATTGTCATTAATCAAAATCAAGGCATAAAGGAATTCGTTCCATGCATTAATAAATGTGTAGATTGCTACCGCTACCACTCCTGGAGCTACAATAGGCATGACAATGCTGATAAAGACTCTAAATTTACCTGCTCCATCTATTTTCCCTGCTTCTTCTATTTCCAGTGGGACAGTCTGGAAAAAACCTACCAAAAGCCACACAGCATAAGGGACAGAAAATGATAAGTAAATAATAATCAAGCCAATGCGTGTGTTCATTAGTCCAGTTTTTCCCATAATTATAGAAAATGGTACTGCTAACAAAATCGGAGGGAACATATAAGTAGTTATTAGGACGCGAGTCATAGCCTTACCAAAACGAGGGAAGAACCTCGCAATCCCATATGCAGCTAAGCAAGAGATAGTTGTTGCTATTATAGTTGTTGAAAGGGCTATAATAATACTGTTACCAAGATTCATAGCGAATTTTAATTGATTGAATACGATACGATAATATTCAAAGGTTATTTTTTTTGGAAAAAATCCTGTAGGATTACTAGTAATTTCTCCTTTCCCTTTGACTGAAGAAAGAAAAATCCACAATATTGGGAAAAGAGCTATGACTGAGAGGATAGTAAGATACAAATAACTAATAAAACTGCTCACAGAATCTTTTCGGAAGTTTAATTTTCTACTCATTAAGCGTCCTCCTTTTCCCATTTATTTAAAAGTCTAAAATACAAGATTGATAAGCTTATTAAAATCAGCAGCAATATTATTGTAACCGCTGAAGAACCTCCCAATTGCTTGAGTCCCCAACCAAGATTGTACGCATAGATAGGCACTGTTGCAGTAATATTTGCTGGGCCACCTCCTGTGATCAGGTAGACCAAATCAAAATTGTTGAAAATCCAAATTGTCCTTAGGACAACAAGTAAACCTACAATAATACGGATATGCGGGATTGTAATGAGCAAAAAGGATTGCCATTTCGATGCCCCGTCAATCTCAGCTGCCTCATATTGTTCTTTAGGAACCGTCTGTAATGCACTCAATACGTTAACCATGATTAACGGAAACCCAAACCAGATATTAATAAACACCAATGTCCCAAACACCAGACGAGGATCGCTATAGAATTGTGGAAGCGTGGAACACACACCAATTTTAACGAGCATATGAGGAATAAATCCAGAGACACCATTTAAAATCCACTTCCACACCAATGCAATAACAATTGTAGGGAATGCCCATGGTATGATTAGTACTGTTCTAAAAAACCCTTGCCCTTTTTTAATTCTGTTTAAGGCTAATGCTGCAGTAAATCCTATCAAAAGCTGCCCAAACAGAGAAACTAGTGTCCACTTAAGTGATGTGAATAACGCCCTGTAAAATTCTAAGTCCATCAAAATCATACTGTAATTTTTAAATCCGACAAACTTATAACTTTGCTTTATTAAGTGTTTGGATGTAAAACTGTAGTAGATACTTGAAAGTACTGGATATAGCAATAGAAGACCTATAATTAACAATGCCGGAAATATAAACAAAAGCTCAGTTGTTCTTTTCTGGATCATCCTTTTATTTTTAACCACCTTACTTTCCTCCATGCCTTGGGGGCTAACCCCCCAAGACAATATGGTTTATATTTTCAATCGAACTATCATTTCACCGATTCAAACATTTTATTGAGTTTCTTTTCTGCTTCTTCTGCTGCAATTCGAACGTCTACATCCTTAATGATTATCGTCTGGAACATGTTTTCAATAACGCGTTGAGTGGTGAGAAGCCCAGCTTCAAGGCTTGGTCCATACTCCATTCCAATTGCGCCACTACCGCCAACCATCTCTTTCATGACAGCTTGAGAATTCGAAAATTCTTGCACTAATGGATGTGATAGTAATCGTTCATTGTCAGCAACATCTTTAAGGACTGACATCATTCCAACAGGAACAGATAATAAAAAATCAACGTACCTGTCTGGATCATAAAAGTATTCAATAAAAGCTTTACAAATTTCTGGATTCTTAGATGCTTTCCAAACTACTAGAGGGGTGTTATTAGTCTCATAGCCTACTACTGGATCGCTGAGGTTTATACGAGGCATAGGAGCACAGTCTATATATGGCAATAAAGAAGGTGTATTTGTTTTGACACCACTAATATGAAATCCTGTATTAAAGTCAAAGGCTAGCTTACCTTGGTAGTATAATGTCGCTTGGTCTAGGACGTTGAAGTTTATTGAATCCTTAGGAGAAGCGTCCTTGTACATCTTAACCCAGTATCTAATACCATCGATTGCGGCAGGGCTGGTTAAATTAGCTTTCTTGTCTTTGGTAAGCAGGGTTTCTCCTGCACTACGCACATAGAGGTGAAGCCAGCGGGTTGCCATCATATCATTCATCCCCATTGGAACGGAATGACCATATACGGAACCATTTTCTCCCTTTGTGATTATTACAGAAGCATCATATAATTCGTCCCAAGTTCGAGGAATTTCCAAACCATACTTTGCTAGCAAGTCCTTTCGGTACCACATTGCTTCTGTCGTGGCGTAGAGAGGTATCGCATAAGTATTTCCATCTTTAGACATTTCAGATAAAGCGTTTTGATAAAATCGATCGCGGCCAATGCTATCAATGAGGTCATCCAATGGGAGAACTGCTTCAGCATCAATCATTTCAACAACTTGTGGTGGCAAGGCACTACTCATGTCTGGAACATTTCCTGATGCTAATCCAGTTGTCCATTTTTTATAGAAATCTGACCAAGAGAAAGTCTGGATATTAATCTTTACTTCAGGATGAAGCACCATGAAGTCTTTAGCTGCCTTCTCAATCGTCTCAAGCCGTTGCCCCTGGGTAAACGAGTGCCAGAATGTAATTTCTCCGGATAATTCTCCAGGTTTGGAAGTTTTGAGTTCAGTCTCTTTAGTCCCAGTCGCAAAAACTGGATTCAAAACCAGCAACATTGTGAGAAGAAGAAGAAATCCAATTGTTTTTTTCATACGATGCTCCTTTTTTTATTAGGAGATGTTTTATCTCCATTACTATAAGAAGCTTACTGGTGGTCTTACTGGGGTTACAAGATACTTAAAGCTAAATACTAGCACAATTCGATCAATATTTAGTTAGGGGGGTATCCCCTTAGCTCCACCTGTAGTATAATTATGCAAAAGTTATTTTTTCCATACGATGGGGTAAAATGGAGCGGAAGAATGATTTTCCCAACACATATAGAGAATTCATAGAAATGTTCCCCAATGATACTGCCTGTGTGTCCTTTTTGGCAAAATTGCGTTGTTCTAAGGGGGTATCTGCCCGATTTGTAAGCAAGCAGTTATTACTAAACCGACGACCTTGGAAAATATCATACGTGCGTGGCTATGAGTGGAATTAAGTTTTTAGGAATAAATATACATAAAAATACGTAAATACGTATATTTATTCCTTAGGTGGAGCTAAGGGAATACCCCCCTTTTAGTTATATATCAACATGTCATTAGCACTAGTCATGAAGATCAGCTAGTTGTCCTTGACGATTAATTGCGTTTTTGCTTACAGTTTGTTCTGATGCTTCCGATCTCGCACTAGATCTGTAATTCATGGGTGAGACCCCAAAAACCTTCTTAAAGGCTCGAGAAAAATAGTTAGGATCTTCATAACCAAGCTCAGTTGAAAGTGTGGCTATTGGAAAATCCGTTGTTAGCAACTCGCGGGCCGCAGCTAACATTTTGAGTTCTTTGGCAAAATGGCTTGGACTTTTTCCCGTCTGCAGTTTGAATAGCCTTCTTAATGAAGAAGAACTTAAACAGGCAAGCCTACACAAATAGTCTTCATTGAATTTTTCTGTGGGATTGGCAATGATATAGCTTACAACAAGCTGGATTCTAGAATCACTTTTTATATCCCGTGATCTTTTATTGGAGATTTGTTCTCGCTCCAGTATCTTTTGTAAAGACATGGAATCTTGATTGTCTTGTCCATTTGAGTCCGGGTCTTCATTTCGATTGGCATGGTTAACAAGCTCGGCAATAATCAATTCCAAATATCCACGTATACGAAATAGCTTGTCAATTCTTGATGAACTTGCACTGAGATACAGAGCCTGAAAATATTCTTGGACACAATCAGGAACATTTTTTGAAACTTTGGGTATCGAGAAAAACTCAGAAAGAAAATCATTATCATTCAATCGCAGTGTATTTACAAACCTAATACTATAAAAACTAAAATCATCATCAGAATAACATTTGAGTATATTTCCCTCAGAAATATACACTACTTCACCTGCATGGACGTCTATGGAAACTCCATCAATGTGAAATACTGCATCTCCTTCTATGATATATCGAAGCAGGCAATACGGAGTGGTTGTTTCTGGGTACATCCAACCTTTTCTGAATTCATACATATCAGCATACAGAAATACAAATCGCATAGAAGAGTATAGAGCTTGTGGAATCTGCATGGAGGGCCTCCTCATGTACCAATGTGTACATACTTATTGTAAACAGAATGGACTACAACATAAAAGGGATGTTCATATATTTCTACTTAAAGAGGTAACCAAAAACCCATCGAAACAGAAAGTATCTCCGATGATTCCATACTATTATCCAAAATCAAGCAACCAACCTATATCACCTACACTACCTGTTTAATGCAAATACAAAAAGCGCACCCCTAAGGAGTGTAACATCATAGTGAAGCAAAATAGCTTGAATTGATATTTTTGAGATTTTACAAATTATCAGGAATGGGTAAACATCATTAGTCTACAAATAAGGCAGAATCAATTCAAGTTTTTGGGCAAAAAAAAGGCCCGGCGGCTACCTACTCTCCCACGGAAAACCGTAGTACCATCGGCGTGAGGGCGCTTAACTGCCGTGTTCGGGATGGGAACGGGTGTGTCTGCCCTGCTATGGCCACCGGGCCGGCCAACACGAGGAAGCACGGAAGGATCCGTACGGCCGGTCTTGGCAGTCCCAATTCGGACTGGAAGAAAACTAAAAGAGAAAGAGAAGACAAATACAAGGACAGGAAACGGCCAGTGAAGGGAAATCGGACTGGAGAAGAAAAAAAGGCCCGGCGGCTACCTACTCTCCCACGGAAAAACCGTAGTACCATCGGCGTGAGGGCGCTTAACTTCCGT
>JAEINL010000106.1 GCA_016342655.1 Sphaerochaeta sp.
AGGTTAAGGACAAGCTCTTCAGAAACTGTTCGGAATACCTTCTACCCCCTATTGACCACCAGAAATGCGGATGAGCCCTATTTTGTATACTCTGGTAACCAAAAGGCGTATGAAGTCTAAAGGAAACAGCTACTCCACCTCATTGCCTCTCAGTGGATTTTACTAGGATGTACTATAAGGGTATTTTTACTATCCTTCCGTACATAATTGTAATAGAATATAGGCAGTTTTTACGATTTATTGTAACAGAATATAGGGTAATTGTTGGATAAAGGGCCTGGAGTCTCTAGCACTTCCCCTATGATATCTAGGGATGCTTCACCAGTGCTGGAAAAGCACGAATACGCATGGACCCAAAAAATTGTTGTTGTGCCTTAGACAAAAGGAAGGCAACCCGCTGTGCGACCAATGTCACCTCAACAAGTTGCCAAAAACTTGGTAGAATCAGGAATCGCCGTCCTACCGTGTACCTTTGTACAATCGGTAGTCCATTCATCAGACCAACTATTTAGCAGGGGTAGGACTCGGACCTACGACCTTTGGGTTATGAGCCCAACGAGCTGCCAACTGCTCCACCCTGCGTCGAATTGCTTCCCTACAATAGGGCAAATGCAAACTCTTGTCAACAGGGGTCAGAAAAGAAAGAGCCTTTCGTGTAATATATTGCCAGTATGACAAATGTGTTACAATATCCTGCCTACTTTCGTTTATCATCCCTTTCTGGTATGATTATTTTTCGGAACGACACGTACATGTATCCTATAAGTTTTTTATGTACTAGGACAATGTTCGGGATATAAGGAGTCTGCATACGAGCAAGAAAATTGTAATCCTGGGAGCAGGAAGAAGAGGCCTCGGTCTTGCCAAACTCCTTATCGAGGAGCATAGGGATGTTGTAATCATTGACAACTCTCACAATCGTGTTGAAACGGCTGTTGCCAAACTTGACTGCCTGGGAATCCTAGGAAATGGAACAGACATTGACAAGCTCATTGAAGCCGGCTGTGAGACTGCAGAGGCATTTATTGCTGTCACCAACAGCGACGAGATAAACCTTGTCTCCTGCGGGATGGTCTCTTCCACCTTCAAGAACACCAAGACAGTGGCAGCAATCCGTAGCCTCATCTATACAGGGATAGGGGGACTCAAGGAAGGGTTGCTAGGCATTGACTACATCGTCAATCCCAATGCAGAAGCCGCCCGATACATATTCAATACCATTGAGCAGGGTGTTTACAGCAATGTCCTGGGTTTCAGCAACACCAAGCTACTGCTCTACAACTTCTATGTTGAGCCCTTCTCTCCCTATATCGGTACGTCAGTCATGGATATGCGCAAGAAGATGAAAGCTGACTTTGTCATAGCAGCCATAAAAAGAGGGTCTAAGGCCCTAGTTCCCTCAGGGAACACCACCATCGAGCCAAAGGACACCCTTTCCATTGTTGCAGATTCTGAGGAGGTCACCGACATCCTCAAGACAGTCGGCAAGCTCCAGAAGAAACCTTCCAAGATTGTCTTGGTCGGAGCAAGTAAGATTACCCGTGCACTGCTGAACCGAATGACCGTTGCTATGCGTTCCAAGGTAACGGTGGTTGACCAGGACGAAGCTACCTGCAACGCCTTTTCTGAAAGGTTTCCAGAGGTCCTGGTGATAAAGGCCGACATCACCGACGAAGACATTATGCAGGAGGAGCAGCTGGGAAGCTATGATCTCCTCATCGCCCTCACTGACAACGATGAGCTCAATATCATCACTGCCTCCTATGCTAAAAGAATCGGCATATCGCGTTCGATGGCCTTGATCAAACAAAACAACAACTATACAAGGCTCGCTTCCTATTTGGATATTGACGTGGTGATTCCCATAACCGACACCACTATCGAGTCCCTTTTACGCTATCTCAGGGGCACCAACGTCAAGAGCCTTCACAGCCTACACAATGGACAGTTGGAAATCTTTGAGTTCTCCATCAATGGGACCTGCTCGGTCTGCGGGAAAAAGCTGAGCGAGCTAAACATGAAGAAAAAGGCCATCATAGCAGGCCTTACGGGAAAGAATGGCAAGAGCACAATCCCAACGGGCAACTCTACCCTTCATGAAGGCGATACTGTCATTGTGGCAGCAATGCGCGAGTCAACTGAGTTCATACAAAAACTGTTTGGGTAGGTAGTAATGATTAATTGGAAACAAGATTTCAGGCTCCTTGCCTTCATTCAGCTGGTCCTTGGGTTTTTCATGCTCTTTCCTACCCTACTAGCTGTGTACCTGAAGGAAGAAGCCGCACTGCAAGGCTTTCTTGTCGCCTACGGGGCAATGGCCGTTTTTTGCACCCTGGTCTTTTATCTGACAAGAAACATTGGAGACCATACCCTTGCATCCCGTGACGGGTATTTTTTTGTCACCCTAACATGGATCATTGCCACCGCAATAAGTGCAATACCCCTAGTAGCAAGCGGCAGTTATGTGAACTACAGCAGCGCCTTCTTTGAGATAATGAGTGGGTTCACCACCACAGGGGCAACAGTCCTTACTGAGATAGAGAGCCTACCCAAGTCAATCCTCTTCTGGCGTTCAGAGACCAACTGGCTTGGGGGGATGGGGATTGTAGTGCTGTTCGTAGCGCTCCTACCAGCCTTGGGAGTGAGCGGTACCCTGTTGGTAGGCGCTGAATCGGTAGGACCTACCAAGGACAAGCTTACCCCCAAGATCAAGACAACTGCAGCCATCCTCTGGTCGATCTACTTGTTGTTCTCCCTTCTAGAAGCTATTTTGCTCAAACTCGGCGGGCTATCACTGTACGATGCCATAACCGTTACCTTCTCCACCATGGCGGCTGCAGGGTTCTGTGTGAAGAACTCCTCCATTGGAACGTTTAGCAGTGCATATGTTGATATTGTCGTGACCATCTTCATGATGATTGCAGGGGCAAACTTCGCCCTCTACTATAAGGCCTTTTCTGGAAAACTACGTTCTGTGTGGAAGGATGGGGAACTGCGAGTCTATCTGGGAATATGGGCAACAGTCTCCCTACTGTCAGCCATAATGCTAAATTGGCAAGATACCTACGGAAGTTTCTGGCAATCCTTGCGCTTCAGTGCATTCCAAAGTGCCTCTATCCTTACTACAACAGGCTTTGCTACAGCCAACTATATTCACTGGCCGGCATTCTCACAGATGCTACTGCTGATGCTCTTCTTTGTGGGAGGGTGTGCAGGTTCTGCAGGAGGCGGAATCAAGGTAATCCGTGTTGCTACTCTGCTGAAAATGGCAAAGGCAAACATCTACCAAAGGATTCATCCTAAAGGAATCTTTCAGATCAAGGTAGGACAGAATACGATGCGCCCTGATCTCCTGCTCTCCATATCCACCTTTTTCGGTGTCTATATCGCCACAGGTGTTCTTGGTTCGGTCATCATCTCACTCAGTGGCGTTGATATGCTTACCAGTTTTGCGGCATCCTTTCTCTGCCTCGGCAATATTGGAATTGGCTTTGGTGAAGTAGGCCCTACTGGTAACTTTGCGGCCTTTCCCTCATCTATCAAATGGGTCTGTTCCTTCTTGATGCTGGTAGGCAGGCTGGAACTCTTTACTGTCTATGCCCTCTTTACCAAAGCCTTTTGGAAGCGTTAATAGCTTAAGATGGTTGATTCCGACTTTTAGCCGGCTACACCCTGAAGATAGCTAAAAGACACAAAACATGGGTACCTTTCTCATGGGTCTTGCATCAATGTTTTTCATCTGGATTATCTCACCGTTTTTGTTGTAAGATAGAACAAAACCCGGAGGCACAAGCCTCCAATACCCTCATAGCAGCATCTCCACTAAGGGGAGCTGCTGGTATGTATAGGAGCCGAAATTGAAAAACATTCTCTTGATCCCCGATTCATTTAAGGGAACCATGAGTTCCGAAGAGATCTGCGCCATCATGGACAAAGCCATCAAGAACCACTATCCAGATGCACAGGTTAAGCAGATTCCCGTAGCCGATGGTGGAGAAGGAAGTGTTGACGCATTCTTACAAGCCCTTAAGGGTGAGAAGCGATTTCTCACAGTGCAGGGGCCTTTTGGCAAACCTATGGAAGGTTTCTATGGTGTAGTCAAAGAGAGTACGGCCATCATTGAAATGGCCGCCTGCTCTGGGCTTCCCCTCGTCGGCGATGATCTCTTTCCTGACCGAACGACAACCTATGGGGTTGGGGAACTTATCCTGGCAGCTGCAAAAAGCGGATGCAAGGAAATCATCGTAGGTCTGGGCGGAAGTGCAACCAATGACGGTGGTTGTGGAGCTGCCGCTGCCTGTGGCGTCCTGTTTAGGGACGAAGAGCTTAATGAGTTCATCCCTACCGGAGGGACTCTCCACAAGGTCGCCTCGATTGATCGCTCAGGCTTGGACAAAGCGTTGGAAGGGGTATCCATCACTACGATGTGTGACATCGACAACCCCTTCTACGGGACAAAAGGCGCTGCCTATATCTTTGGGCCACAGAAAGGAGCAGATCCTGAGATGGTGAAGGCCCTCAATGCAAACCTGGAAAGCCTAGCCTCTGTCATCAAAAGAGATTGTAACCTCGATGTTCAGGCTATTCCAGGCTCCGGTGCAGCTGGTGGCATGGGAGGCGGTATGGCTGCCTTCTTCGGATCAACGCTACAGATGGGCATCGAGACAGTGCTCGATACAGTAAACTTTGACGAGCTACTTGAAAAGGCAGACCTGGTACTTACGGGAGAGGGCAAGATCGATAGCCAGTCCCTCAGGGGTAAGGTCGTTATCGGTGTTGCTAGAAGGGCAAAGAAGGCCAATGTCCCTGTAGTGGCTGTGGTCGGTGACATCTCCGATGATATCGAAGGCGCCTATGACGAGGGTGTCAGTGGCATCTTCTCCATAAACCGCCTCGCCGTTGATTTCAAGATTGCCAAGACACGGGCTCATCAGGATATGGAAAAGACAGTTGACAACCTGATGCGCTTTGTCAAACGCATGGGGCTATGAAGCAAGAACTACTGCTTGGGAGGCTCAGAGAAATGAGTGAGCCTTCCTATGCCCAATTCTCAGAAAAACTCAATATTTCCCAGAGACCGATCTTGGGTATCAGGATGCCTCATCTGACGGCCTTGGCAAAAGAACTGGCAAAAAAAGAAGGGTCATCATTTCTTGAAGATTTTCTTTTGTATCCGTCTGTCTGCTATGATGAGGTAATCCTCGCCTATAAGGTATTTGGGTTTCTCAAGCTCGACCTCATGACAAATACAAATTACCTACAACAGCTGTTGGCATACAATGACAGCTGGGCAACGAATGATTGTCTCTGTTCAAGCTTTACCTCACCAAAGAAAAAACAAGAGGAATACTGGACACTCATCAAAAGCTATCTCACTTCCCCTAATCCCTGGGACATCCGCTTTGCCACCATCACCATGATGAACAGCTATCTTTCGGATGAGTACACCCCCTTTGTGCTTCAGCTCCTCAAGGGTGTACACAGTAATCACTACTATGTGAATATGGGCCTAGCTTGGACCTTCGCCACCGCTGTTGCAAAACAGAGAGACCTGACCTTTCCCTACTTGGAAAAGGGTGTTCTCAATGAAGTGGTACGAAAAAAGGCAATCCAGAAATGCATCGAATCCTATAGGGTAAGCGATGAGGACAAGGCTCTGCTTCGTTCTATGCGCTAAGCACCCTCAGTGCATTCTTTTGCCACATCCCTTCCAGTTCAGAATTTGAAAATCCAGCATCAAGGAGAGCGTACCAAAGCTTTTCCATCCCTGAGATATCGGCTATTGCCAACGTCCCCACAATACCGTCAAAATCTGTCCCTATAGCCAGAATACCGCTACCACCCATATTGCGCATATGTCTTACATGCCTGACCATATTTGCAATAGGGTTTTCCTCCCTGTCTGAAGAGAGAAAGGATGGGAAAAAGTTTAGTCCCACAACGCCTCCGACATCCCCGAGAGAACGGAGCATCTCGTCGCTGAGGTTCCTGGAATCCGGAGTACACCAGCGGCTGTTGGAGTGGGAAGCCACAAACGGTTTCTTGGCATGTTCCAATACCGAGAAAAAGCCACCGTCGCTGAGGTGGGACACATCAACAACAATGCCCAACCGCTCCATCTCAGACACCGCTTCGATACCTAGGTCCTTGAGGGGCTTATCAGAGTAGGTGTGGGGATAGCCCAGGTCATTCTCATGGTTCCAGGTGAGGCTTGCCATCCTCACCCCCCAGTCCTTGAGGATAGCAAGGCGGGAAAGGTCCCCTTCCACTATCTGGCCTTCTTCACAAGTTAGTAGGGCTGCAGGGGTTGCTGAGAGCAGAATATCTCTAGAGGTTCGTACCTGTCGAATCCTTGGGCTATACTTCGCAAGGGAGGAAAGGAAAAGGTCATGAAGATCACAGGCTTTGTCCCAGGGTGAAGGAGATTCATCCATATCCACAAAGATCGCAAAGCAGGAGGTGACGGCTCCTACGTTTTCCATCCTTTCAATATCGACTTGCAACGTGTTGGAAAGAAGGTTTCCAGCTAGAGGATTCTTGTTTAAAGCATAGAGAGTATCACAATGGAGATCAAGAAATGGGTACATGAATTTTTCCTTGTAAGTAGTTGCCATTATCAAATAAAAGTATTACCTTACCTATACGATAAGAAGTAAAATTAGTATAGTACATAGCATAGGAGATGAAAATGATTAAACATGTAACACAGAAGACATATGAAGCTGAAGTATTGAAAAGCTCTGTTCCTGTAGTGGTAGATTTCTGGGCAGCATGGTGTGGCCCTTGCAAGATGCAGGGAACCATCCTCGAGAATCTGGCTAAGGAAATAACTGACGACCAGGCTAAGATCTGCAAGGTAAACGTTGACGAAGAAGGCCAACTCGCCGCTACCTTTGGAGTTCAGTCCATTCCAACCCTCTTGTTCTACAAGGACGGCAAGGTTGTTGACAAGGCTGTCGGCGTTCGCGATGTAAACGCCTTGAAGAGTGCCCTAGGCATCTAATACTTTCTACCATAAATTCAGTACCCGATAAGCCTGCAATGTACGTTGCAGGCTTATGTATTATACCTCAATACAATAAATCAGTCTAAACAGGAATAGTATCTCAGACACAGGCAAGATACTACAAGAAGAAACAAATAAAAAAAGATGATGATTGTATATTGACAATACGTTTCTATATACAGTAACATAAAAAACCATAAGGAGCACATCATGCAAAACGCTATAACCAAAGAAATCGATACTACTAATCTTCCTGACAAGGATGGCAACTTCGGAGAATTCGGAGGAGCATACATTCCCCCTCAGCTTGAACAAGTGATGCGTGACGTCACAGCTGCATATGAAGAGATTGTAACCGACCCCGCATTCCTGGAGGAACTGAGCGACCTGCAGATCCATTATGTCGGGCGGCCCTCCCCTGTCTATTATGCAAAACGTCTTTCTGAGAGTGTCGGAGGAGCCCAAATCTACCTGAAGAGAGAGGACCTGAACCATACCGGGGCCCATAAGATCAACCACTGTATCGGAGAGGTCCTCCTTGCCAAGAAAATGGGCAAGAAGAAAGTCATTGCAGAGACAGGCGCTGGCCAACATGGTGTTGCCCTTGCTACAGCTGCAGCCCTGCTCGGTCTTGAGTGTGACATCTATATGGGGGCTGTCGACATCAAGAAAGAAGCTCCAAATGTAAGCAGGATGAAGGTCTTGGGGGCTAAGGTCATCGAGGTTACCCGTGGAACCAAGACACTCAAGGATGCTGTAGATGCGGCGTTTGAGGCATACTTGGAAGATCCGATCGACCAGATCTACTGCATCGGTTCTGTTGTAGGGCCTCACCCCTTCCCCATGATGGTCCGTGACTTCCAGTCCATCGTCGGGGTCGAAGCTAAGAAACAGTTCAAGGATATGACCGGCAATCTCCCTGATGCAATCGTAGCCTGTGTAGGCGGAGGCTCGAATGCCATGGGTATTTTCAGTGCATTCCTCTTTGATAAGGAGGTTGCCCTCTATGGGGTGGAACCTGCAGGTAAGGGCCTGGACACTCCAGACCATGCAGCAACCCTCACCCTTGGCCGTGTTGGAATCCTTCATGGATTTAAGAGCTACCTTCTACAGGATGAAAGTGGAGAACCCCTTCCTGTCTACTCAATTGCAAGTGGTTTGGACTATCCAGGTGTAGGGCCGCAACACAGCTACCTGAAGACCATCGGAAGGGTAGACTACCAAAGCGCGACAGACAGGGAAGCAGTCGAGGCCTTTTACGGCTTGAGCCGAATGGAAGGAATCATCCCTGCCTTGGAGTCCTCCCATGCTGTTGCCTATGCCATTAAGCTGGCACAGACTATGCCCAAGGATAGCAAGATACTGGTAAACCTCTCAGGACGTGGAGACAAGGATATCGACTATGTCATGGAGAACTATCCTCTGGTTGATTATGAGCCAGAGACTCAGGAAAATGCCTTTGATGAGTTTCTGACCCACATCAAAGGGTAGGAAAGATATAGAGAATCAATGCGAAGAGAGTAATTCAGAGCAGGCAAGGAAAGCCTCAACCACCTTGGGGTCAAATTGGCTGCCACTACAGCGTTTTACCTCTTCGCATGCTTGTTGATGTCCCATAGGGTCTCTATAAGGTCGTTTATATGTCATTGCATCATACGAATCAGCAACAGCGATAATTCGGGAAGTTAAGGGAATCTGAGTTTGCTTCAAGCCTCTAGGATATCCTTTGCCATCCCATCGTTCATGATGCGCAAGGACATCCTTGGCAAAAGCAGCATCTCCCATTTTGATGTTCGACGGCCGGTATGTGGTTCGCTAAACTAGTAAAAGAATATGGATGTATCCATTCCTAAGGCAATAGCACAGTAACCGCCGGCCCTCTGTCCCCCCAAATAACTGGATTCTGGTATCCTTGTAAGGGAATCATATCACCTATAGACACTGGAAGAGAAAAGGCCCCTTACTACGGAGATGATGAGCCGTAATGGTTTTGATACTATGGCACAGAACAAGGGTTGCTGAAATTTTTTATAAGGATTGGACCATTTGCAAAGCGATAGCTACTGTATTGAATGCTTGTTCATTAAGTTTTTTCAGTTTATTAATGGATATATACTTTTCATCACTGATGTATTCTTGAGGAGTGATTTCAATTGATGCAGACTTTGTTAATAATTGGGCTGATAGTAACAGGATCGGGACAGCATATAAATAAGCTGTTTCACCATTCAATCGAATACCATAGAGATGGTTTTGAATTTTCCGTATTCCTTGTAAAAGGTATTTGTATTCGTTGGGATAAATCTCTCCCTTTGTTACAATAGCGAGGGCCATATTGAAAGAGTCGAATAAAACATCAGTCCTACTGACGCCAATTCCTCTATATGCAATTTCTTTTTTTACAATGGTATCATATGATGTGAGTACATCAAAAAATTCAGTAGCTTCTTCTATAAGTTTTGAAACGTCAATGAAAGGTATCAATACCCCAGGGCAAGCCCTGGACCCAGGAGGCGTTGCCTCCTTTTCCGCCCCAAGGGGCGGGGTATCTCACCTTGCTTTCCCGCCACTCGCTCGGTAATGGAAGCATGCTTCCGCTACTCTCGCTTCGTTGGGGAATAAATTGTTTAATCACTTCCAAGGTTTTATCATATCTCAAACCATTGCTACCAACATAGTCAAACTCAATTCCAGTTGTATGTGGGGCGAAGGCTGTCATTTTATCGCCTAAAATGGACTCAATAGTCGGAATCTGAACAATAATCGGATTATGATCAGTCAATATGAACTCATTCTTTACTTCTCGCCCCATAACTTTAGCATATCCATGATTTTCATACAGGACATCTAATAGGATATGGATCTCTTTTTCACTATAGGGAGATTTGTAAAAAAACTTAAAGTGTTCTTTTTGTATTCCATTTTTCCCTCTTCTTATTTGCTTTTCCACTCTGATAAAAGGAAATATTTGAGATGCTTCATCAAGATACAATTGAATCGTTGTTATTTCAGGTTCAATGATGATGTCAATATCTGTTGATAGTCGATAGGGTGTTCTTAATAACAACATCAACGAAGTTCCGCCTTTAAATACAAAAGGCAATCCAACCTTTACTAGCGCTTCAAGTAAACCCAATGCAAAAATACATCTCTCTATGAGTGCTTGATCTAATGTAGGATACTTAGTTTTAATGCTATCGATATGCTCTTTCTTGTAAGATCTTTTATCTATCATCTGACATCCTTTCCGGCTCAATCATAAACCTTGTGGGATTTTGTTAGTCTTAGGGTTCCTGACATAGGTTTTTCTGCTGGCATCAAAGAG
>JAEINL010000107.1 GCA_016342655.1 Sphaerochaeta sp.
CCTTACTCTTGCATTACCTAAGCCATTCTAATCCAATGGCTAGGTGAGGTGTACCCACGTGTTGGTATGAAGCTTACCCTAGTGCAGTGGAAATGAACGGTATCACCAACAGTAAACTGTTCTGTTGGATGGGATTGTACACGAATGACAACCTGTTCACAGATAATCTCGTAGAGTATATGTGCACCCTTATAGACTTTGTTGTTTACTACAGCGATAGGCAAATCTCTTACAGGACCCTTGTCTATCGCGTAGAGAATGACATTCTCTGGTCGTACTGCTACTAGAAGAGGTTGGTTTTCCCTCACTTTAGTTGTGTAAAGATTGATTGGAAATGTCAGACACTTGGCTCCTGTTATACGGATATGGGTCTCCCCATGGGTAAGAGTTCCTGTCATAATAGTATTTGTACCAACAAAATTTGCTACAAATCGGGTTTTTGGATTTTCATAAATCTCTTGGGGAGTCCCTCTCTGTATCACTTCTCCCTGGTGCATGACTGCTATCCTATCACCCATGGCGATAGCCTCTGCCTGGTCATGGGTGACATGGATAACGCTCAAGTTGAGCTTTTGTTGAATCTTACGTATCTCAAGCTGCATTGTCTCCCTGAGCCTAGCATCAAGATTGGACAGAGGCTCATCAAGTAAGAGAAGATCAGGTTCCATGACCAACGCACGCGAAAGTGCGACGCGTTGTTGTTCTCCTCCGCTGAGCTCATGTGGGTATCGGTCACCTTTGGCATATAGTTCAACCAGATTAAGATTATTCTGAACAATCTCCTTCCTCTCCCTGGAAGCAATCTTTGCCATTTTCAATGGGTACTCAACGTTCTCAAAGACTGTCATATGGGGCCATAGGGCATAGTTTTGAAAGACAAACCCAATTTTCCTATGTTCTGGAGATACTTGTATGTTTCTCTCCGATGAGAAAAGGCATCTTCCGTTTAAAGTAATCTCCCCCTCTTCCGGCTTCTCAATACCGGCAATGCAGCTGAGCAGTGTACTTTTCCCACTGCCTGAAGATCCTAGGATAGCCAACAGCTCCCCTTCACGAAGGTCTAGAGATAGGTTGTCAACTGCCTTTACTGCCCCATAAGACTTTGATACGTTCCTAATATGCAGTGTTTTCATAGGTGTGTTTCCTTGTTATGCGTCTGATGATGATATTGCCAATAAGCAACAGGAGGATAATTACCATCGAAAGGGCCGAAGTCATCTCTAATCCATAAGATTTGGAATGCATGCCGAACAACAGCACTCCAACTGTTTCCTGCCCCGTAAAATACAGCATCAGTGAGATGGGGATTTCTTGCAGTGCTATAAGAAAGCAGATGATGAACCCAGACTTCAGTCCAGGGGCCAGGATAGGAAGGGTAATGGTTACAAAGCTTTGTAATGGGGAGGCACCGGATAGCCTTGCTGCAAAGAGCAACTTGGTATCATAGTTCTGGATCAAGCCGGTTACCTGCTTCATCACAATGGGGATGAAGAGAACCATGTAGGTGAGAATGATGGCCCAAGGGGTCCCATATACATGCAACGGTCCATGATTCCAAGCAAGCACTGCCGCTACGGCAAGCACAATATTTGGAAATGCCATCGGCCATGTTGCAATCGACTCAAGCACTTTGGATCGGGTTGTCTTGGAGGTGTGGGCAACATAGGCGGTGGCTCCTCCTATGATAAGGGCAAAGGAAGCAGCAACTACTCCATATACTATGCTATTACGGAAGGCGATGAATGCTTTTCCCTTAGGGGATAAGAGTTCGGCATAGTTTGCTAAGGTACTATACTGCCACTGTAAGGGTAGTCCCCATCGTTTGAGAAATGATGAGAAGAACATGGTAACGATTGGCAGTATTATTGTAACGCCCATAATCAGGAAAAATAGAAGAGATACCCAAATGCTATGCCCTTTGAGTGAAACAAGAGAGGTACCACCACCCCCTTGCCCGGCAGATACATATTGCAGTCCTTTTTTTGCCATTGAGTGCTGGCTCCAAAACAGGACTGTGGATATTGCCACCAGAAAAAGAGAGACAGCTGATGCTGTTGCAATATCCAAACCGCTTATGGCCGAGTAGACCAATGTTGTTAGGTATTCTTTTCTTGCCGGCAGTGCAAGCAAAGCCGGTACCGTAAAGTTTGCCATTGTTCTGGAAAAGATCAGAAGACCAGTTGCGAATAGGCTAGGCTTGATGAGTGGCAAAGTTATTGAAAATACAGTATTCCAATACGAAGCCCCACTGAGAAGGGCTGCTTTCTCCAGATTCTTCTCCTGTTGTGCAAGTGCATTCCGTAGTGACATATACATCAGTGGATAGAGATGCAAAGCCATGACAATAGCCACCGCTACTATGGAATAGTAGGGAAAGGTATACTCCTGAAAAATGAAGAAAGATCGTAACATCCTTTCTAAGTAGCCATTTCGCCCAAAAAACTGTACCCATGCAAGCCCCAGTATGTAGGGAGGAATGATAAAGGCAATCATGGAAAAGCTGCGAATAGCCTTTTTAAAACGGAAATCACTTGTAACCTCAAGCCAAGCCAAAGCCCCACCAAGGACAAAGGAGATGACGGTTGTCAGGAGCGAAGTAGCCAATGAATTACCAAAGGCTACCCATGTTCCTCTATGCCGAAATATAGTGAAGACAGCAACTTCCTCGGAGGATGCTCCTGGGGTAAAGCTTTGAATAAAGAGCACTATAGGGGGATAAAGAATTAAATAGGCTAGAATCAGTGAGAGGAACACAATGGTTCCTCTCACTAGAATCTTATTGCGAAATCTTGGTAAATTCATCTCTGATTGTATCCTGCATCTCTGATAGTTCATCCCAATTCACCTTCTTCACCGTCAAGGTCGCAGGAACTCCTTGGGGGAGAGGTACATCCTTGCGAACACTAATGAAGCTGAAATTGACAGTTACAATCTGAGCTTGTTTGGAAATCAGGAAATTCACAAACTCTTCTGCAACGTGTTGCATCTCTTGAGATCGTGAGGGGTTCTTACTGATGGCAACAGGCCTTTGAATGGCTAGAACCCCTTCTTCGGGCCAGCTTATCATCAAGGGAGTTGGGTAGCCTTCCTGTTTGGCCTTCTTTTGCAGTCTCATCACTTCATCATGAGGAGCGATACCAGCATCAAACTCTCCTTCCTGAATCTTTGAGGGCACATCACTATTCTTTCTGGAGAGGAACAGCCCGTTCTCCACCAAAGCTTTCTGATAACCCCAGTCACGGTCAAACATATCCCATAGCGAGGCGACGATTGCAAGAGCTGTTGACGATTGTGCGGGATCAGAATGAGTTACCTTATTCCTGAGAGTGGGGGAAAGCAGGTCAAGATACGAACGGGGCACCCTGTCACCTTGCAGTTTCTCCCCATTGTAGATGATTACCCCATAACGCTCATTGACTAGGGTATAGTTTTTGGTAGTGAGGAATGTATCCTTCACATCTGCAATATTTGTTGGCACATACCCATCTAAGGCTCCTTTCTTGTCCAGAGCATCAAACAGTAGAGGATCGGAACCCCAAAATACATCGGCTTTTATAGATCCCGATTGCATCTCAGTCCATACACGCTGACGCAAAGGGCCACAACCCATCTGCACGGTATCTATCACATCTCCATGCTCTTTTTCAAATATCTCTTCCAGCTTATCAAGCATTCCAGAAGGGCCTGAAGCATAAACGGTGATACGTCCTGTCTTCTTGGTGGGAAAAGCCGTCTCTTCCTTTGTTCCCTGTGCATAGACAAAAGTAGTGAGCATCACAAGGATGCTGACAACAAGTGCAAGATTTTTTCGATTCTGTACCATACAAGCCTCCATTCCTACTAATAATTAATGTTAGTCATAACTAACAAAACTACCCAAAACTACCCTTTCCTATCCATGGAAGTCAAGCGAAAAATCTTCAAGCATGTATTTGGGGGTGTAAAATTCGTATTATCGACTAAAATAACACACAATTTACACAAATTACAGCAAAACTCATACTATGAATGATAGATGTGTACCTGTGAGTATGTTTTATGATGTTAGCTAATGAAAACTCTGGAATAAGAGTAGTGTCTTCGTATCAGGCAAAAACCATCTTATTCCTTCCGGTTTCCTTTGCATCATACAATGCCTTATCAGCAAATCCGACAAGCTCATCCAATGAACAGCCTGGCTTGGAAAGGGCGATGCCGATGCTTACCGTAATGCGTATCAAGCCCTTTCTGGTTGCGAGGGAGATACCGCTGACTTGAGAAAAGAGTGAGGAAAAAAGAGGTTCTACCTCATCCTTGGTTGTAAAAGGAAAGAAAACTAAAAATTCTTCCCCTCCAAAACGACTCACATGATCTTGAACAGAAGTAGCCTGTTTCAATCGTTGGGCAAGACCTATCAATACATCATCGCCTACCTGATGCCCATACGTATCATTGATTCGCTTGAAATGATCGATATCGATCATGCCAACAGCTATATTCGTCTGATTCTTTTGAGCTCTCGAAAGCGCTGTTTGCAAATTATTCATGATAGCCCTTCTATTGAGCAAATCGGTCATGGGGTCGTGTGTAGCTTGATGGGCAAGCAGCTCCCTGCTTTCAATCAGTTCTTTTTGCATTTCCAAAAGACGTCTGCCCACTTCAATACGAGCTCTGAGCTCTCCCACATCAAAGGGTTTTGTCAAATAATCATCAGCTCCGGCATCCAAGCCTTGGATGATATCACTCTTTTCCCCCTTTGAAGTGAGCATGATTATATACGGAGGAATCTTTTTCTGGGAGGCTCTCACTTTTTCGACAACCTCCAAACCGTCCATCTTTGGCATAAGGAGATCTAGGATCAGCAATTTTGGAGAATCTTCTTGCTGAAGTATTTGCCAAGCCTCATCCCCATCGACAGTGGCAACCACATCATGGCCGGCTTTCTGAAGCACTGCTCTGAGCATGGTACGTGAAGTATAATCATCTTCTGCTATAAGTATATGCATCATTTCTCCTGTCTTTCTTCTTCGTCTTTTTCTTGCATGGCAGTTTCCAACTCAACATAAGCCTGTTCAAGGGCAGATATCAGCTGGGCAATTATAGTTGCGTCTCCCTGTTTCGCCTCTTCCTCAAGTCTTATGGCTACGGACCTTAGCGTTTCACCTCCCATATTCGCAGCAGCACCCTTGATCGTATGTGCCTGACGCTCCAATAAGTTGAACGCTCCACTCTCTCCATAGGACTTAAGCAATTGGATCTGTTTAGGCATGTCCAGCAAGAATCCCTCTATGATGGTCTGAACAAGTTGGCTGTCTTGCATCATTCGCTCGAATAAAGCTTCCTTGTTCCAAATGACTTGTTTTTCCTGTACCTGAGAGGTAGTATCTGAAGAAACAAGAGGCTTCGGCTCTTGGGGTAGCCATCGATACAGGATCTCAGAAAGAGCTTCTGGAGTAACAGGTTTGGCAATATAGTCATTCATGCCTGCTTCAAGGCATTTTTCTCGATCTCCCTGTAAGGCATGGGCTGTCATTGCGATAATTACAATGTCCCTATACGGCTCACTCATCCTTCGTATTCTTCGTGTCGTCTCAAGGCCATCCATCTCTGGCATTTGTACATCCATAAGCACAAGACTGAAAGCTCCTGTCTTAATCATTTGCAACGCTTCAAGCCCATTGAAAACACCACTTGCCTGCAGACCTAGTTTCTTGAGAATCCCCAAGGCCACCTGCTGGTTTGTGATGTTATCCTCGGCAAGGAGAATCTTTACATCGGAACGAAGCTTACTCTCCTTGCCTCGTTTGACCGAATGCCGTGTCAAGATTGAGTGACTTTCCTTGGTCGAGTCTTCTTTTTTATCTGATACAGCAAGAGCGAGGACGCTTCTCAATTCATGATGCCGGGTAGGTTTTGTAAGATAGGCAACAAAACCAATTTCTGCAAACCTCCTTGCTTCTAAAAGGGTTCCAAGGGAGGTCATCATCACCAGATTTGTATGCTTGATCATTGCATCGGCTTTAATCACCCTACCGAGCATCTCCCCATCCATACCAGGCATCTGCATGTCAAGAATTGCAACGTGATAGGGTTCCTTATTCTTCACTGCTGCCTTGAGCATCTTGATTGCAGAAGGTCCGTCTGAGGCCGTTGAAACGTGCATACCCCACTGTGTCATCTGCTTGTATAGGATTTCCCTGTTGGTTGCATTGTCATCAACAATGAGAGAGTGCAAACCTTGTAACTCTTGGGGAGGTGTCTTGTTGATTCTTTTGGCCTGAGGTTGTTTTTTGAGAATCATGGAAAATGAAAAACACGATCCCTGGCCCAGATTACTCTGAACAGCAACCGAGCCTCCCATCATTTCTACTAGCTGCTTGGATATGGCCAGCCCAAGTCCGGTGCCACCAAATTGTCTGGTAGTTGATGCATCAATCTGGGTAAACTTGTTAAAGAGAAGGGATATGTTGTTAGAGTCAATACCTATGCCGGTATCCCGGACACTGAAAATCAATGCAATATGATCATCATCTTGATTCTCAGAAGCAGAAGGATCCTGTTTCACCTGTATGTACACCTCTCCTTTCTGAGTGAACTTTATTGCATTGCCTGCAAGATTGATCAATATTTGCCTCAGTCTTCCAGGATCACCTACCAATTGGGTGTCCACATCAGCCTCGATGGCACACAACAGCTCCAACCCTTTGTCATGAGCCCGAAGAGCAAGACTGTCTGCAAGATCCTCCAGCAGGCTTTCAAGGTCGAAGTCGAGTTCATCCAACTCCATCTTTCCCGACTCCAATTTTGAAAAATCGAGAATATCATTGATTATGCTCATCAAGGATTCCCCGCTGGCCCGAACGATATCGCAATAGTGCCGTTGCTCGTCGGTTAGCTCTGTATCCATCAACAGACCTGTCATACCGATCACCCCATTCATGGGGGTCCTGATTTCATGGCTCATATTGGCCAAGAAATCACTCTTGGCAATATTTGCTTCTTCCGCCCTTTGAGCTAACTCTTTGGCATAGCTCATCTGTTGGGACAAGGAAGCGTTCATGGTGTGCAGAGTTTCCTCGGCATTTTTCCTATTCTCAATATTGACGAGCATCTGGGCAAAAAGTGCCAACAGTTGCTGCTCTGGCTCAGAATACTTATAATGTCTGTGAACTGAATCAAAGCCCACAAACCCAACACAGCGAGAACCATCCATCATAGGAAAGGTCAACAAGCTCTTGATTTCTTGCGGTTGGAGAATATCACGGAGGTTCCCTTCAGGAAGAGCCAATACATCCGGGATATACAGCGGTTTGCCTTGCATATGAGCAGATACCCACTCAGGAACCGCCTCCATAGGGAATTCCTGCAACTCTTCAATTTGGGGTAGTGTGTCATCTGAACACCATTCGTAAGTGTTATTCATAACTTTTGAGGCTTCATTGTAGGAGAAAATATAGCACCTGTCAGCATCGACAAATTCTCCCAATTCTTTCAAGGATTGGTTGATTGCTTCTTCCACTTGGGCCAAGGGAAGATTGATGTACTTGGTGGACATATTCATCAACAAGTACTGTAAGCTTGATTGCTTGGCAAGAAGTTGTTCAGTCTTCTTGCGCAAGGTAATATCAGTATCAGAACCTCGATACCCAACAATCTCTCCTGTAGAGGAGACCACAGGAATGCCTTGTGTAGAAACCCACAGGACCTCTCCTGATTTGGCTTTGACACGATGCTCCAAATCTATGAAACGATTAGCATTTCTCTTTCCCTCTTTAGCCTGTGCAAGCAACAGGTGCTTATCCTCATCAAGAAGTAGGTCGTAATAATGCATGCGCCCCACAAGCTGTTGAGGCTGATACCCAAGGACCTTTAGTATAACGTCGCTGATGTAGGTATATAGCCCCTTCTCATCTACCTCCCAAGCAATTGACCTTGACTGGGCTGCCAGTTGGTTGTACCGTTCATGACTTTCCTCCAGTTCCTGCTTTTGGGAATATTCTTCAGTTACATCCCTGAAAACCAAAACTGCACCTAGGAGCTCCCCATTTTCAGCTTTGATTGGAGCACAGGAATCAGCAATTTGATACTCCGTACCATCCTTGGCAATAAGAACTGTATGATTGGCCAAACCAATGATTGTCCCTTCTTTGAGCACACGCTCAACCGGATTGAAAGCAATTTTTTGTGTCTGAGCTTGAATGATATGGAATATCTCATTGATTGGTTTTCCCACCGCATCTGGGTACGTCCAACCAGTTAGGTTCTGAGCAACTTGGTTTAGGTTGGTGACGTTTCCCTGTATGTCGGTTGCGATTACGCCATCACCGATTGAAAACAATGTTGCTGTAAGCTGCTCTTTGCTCTCGTGCAACGCCCTTTGTTTGTTCTGTATCATCAAATCGGTTCTTTTGAACAAGACGTACAAGAGGCCAAGCATCGCGCATAGGAGCATCACCGAAGATACAATGCCGGATAGATAGAGCTGACTCGAGAGAAGGGTGGAAGTAGTATTGTTCAATAAGAGATACGCTGTTCCGATTGCCTTATCCTGAGCCGTAGACAGTGGAATAGCCAAGGAAATCCAGGACGATGTGCCATCAGTTATAGTCTTTAGGGCACTCGATGGCCCATATACTATTGCTGAAGCAACAACCTCTTGTAGCAGCGAGGGCTTGATACCCTCTAGTGAACTATAGCTAAGGGCTTCCTCTTCAAGTGTTTCCCAAGGTAGAGAGGAATAGGTAGTGTTTTTATTCGTTTCCCACAGCGACCTATCGAGCACATCTTTATGCAAAGTAATCAGGATTTCGAGATTATTGCGTTTCTCAATACCCTGCAGAATATCTGTAATATCTTTTGAAACAACCAGATACCCATATGTTTGCTGTTCTTGTTCAATTGGAATGACAGCTTGAAATCTAAGCGTGTTGCTGCCATCCTCTACATTGAGACCTGAAACCACAGAGCCTTGGCTTTTTGCTTGGTGTATGAGAGGACTTTGAAAGGTTTTCGATTCTTGTGAACTCAATACAGGTTCCAACTGCTCATCCAAAACGGAGATATATGCAATGTCATGCTCTTTCTTCAGCGCTTCAGAATACCGGCGATACAAGGTTTCCAGACGTGCTCGGTTCCCTTCTTGTAACGCTTGGTTTGCTTCTTGAGAAGAAGCTATAACCGCGCCTATTGCCTCAAGCTTCATGCGTTGTTCTTTTATGATGTAGGTAAAATCATCCCTTAACAGAAACAATGTCTCACGATTGGTACTTCTTTGCACCCGTTGTTCTTGCCGGATAAATAAAATCCCTGCAATAGTAACCACTAAAAACAGCATTGCCCCAACGGGAACTAGTAGTCTGGCATTGGGAGATTTGCTAGTTTGCTTATTTGTGTGATGCTGAGAAAAGAAGAGCGTTGATATCATGATCAGGAGAATGATAATGAACGCAATAGGTAGTATTGATTTTAAAAAAACCTGCCATCTCCAATTCTCTGCATTGATATCTATGCCAAGCAAAGCAAGAGTCTTCCCCGTTACAGGATCAACGAGAGGAACCAATGCCGAAACCCAAGTCCCCCAAGAATCTTCTACCGGCCCTTCCACAAGGGGTCTTTGCGTAGTAAAAGTCTGGACAAGATCTTTGCTCGCTTCGTGGTATATTTGCCCAGGAGGGCTGTACTCACTTGAGTATTCAGGCTCTGCATCAAGAAGGAAAATGATGTTCCCTTGACTATCTTTACCCATCAGATAGGCAAAGCGCATGTTTTGTTGGGACCCCTTGATCGATATTAGTTGATTCTTCAGTGTCTGATACCCTTCGGTATACAAATCTTCTTCAGTGCCGGTAAGCATGTGTATCTGTTGCAGAGAAAGTGTCTGGCTAAGAGACTGAGCCATACTGAGCAAGGTGTTCTGCTCATTGTGATTGGCGAATAGAACCATGCCCACACAACTTGCCACTCCAAGGAAAAGTATCAGTATATACACTGGCAAGAACTTTGATCCATTGTGTGCGACGTTCTGTACCGACTTTCCCATATGCACCACCTTTATATATACCTGATCAAGCTAATGGAAATCAGCTTACTTCATTACATTTTGTTGGTAAAGGTATACTCTACCACGTTTTTACAATTCTTGCTTGCTATATATCTGACGCCCTGACGCCGGGTGTAGATAGTTTTTCGGGGTAAATGGGTAGAGGACATCAGAATCGTGGAATCGTCTTGAGATCCTTGTAATCCA
>JAEINL010000108.1 GCA_016342655.1 Sphaerochaeta sp.
AGAAAGAAGCCGAACATCACCTGTCATGCCGCACGCAGATCCAGAAACCTCAGGATTTCCAGCAACACGAGTGAGAAAGCTAACGATTGTATAGTGGCTCAACGCCAGAAGCACAATGGCATGAGCTGGTCTTTTGAAGGCAGTGTGGCCCTTGCCCTTCTGACTACATTGAAAATAAACAACACTCTGGACTCGTGGCTACACGAAGGCAAGCTCTCCATGTCATTGGAATCGGAAGGAAGAGTAATATCCTCTATCCGAGCCGCTTAGTGCCTATACCAACCGCACAGGTCGCATTATTTATAAATGATTTATATGCTTATCTATTGAGAATACAAGAATGAAAGGTATCAATACCCCAGGGCAAGCCCTGGAAAGAGGAGGCGTTGCCTCCTTTTCCGCCCCAAGGGGCTCACGTATCTCACCTTGCTTTCCCGGCACTCGCTCGGTAATGGAAGCATGGTAATGCTTCCTCTACTCTCGCTTCGTTGGGGAATAAAAATACCAGAGAAAGAGTCTTTCTCTGGTATTTTTATAGTATCGTATCCTAATCCCTTTTTGACCAATAGATCCCTTATTGGTAACTGTTTAGTCGTTCCAATTTTTTGACTATTTATATCCTATATAAGCACATACTCATATTTTTGAGTTTGAAACCATTTTTTTGCAAGGGAGGCCTTCTAGGGCCTTCCTTGTGCTTCTCCTGGGCTTTTAGATGCTTAGATAGACAGTTAAATATATACACCTTAAGTAATTAACTTAGTTTTTAGATTGACTTTTTGCTATTTTTCATGCTACAATGGACAGTATAAAAGAGGGCTTGTCCATGGGTAAGAATCGCAAAAACAGCAACGCTACTGAGGTCCTGAAAGGGACTTCAGTAAATATCTCCGCTGATCTTCCTGCTGATTACCAGGCGCTCTTTGCTATCATTAAAGCCCTAATGGATACCGTCGCAGCTCAAAGCAGGATCATTGAATCCAACAACAGTGCTGATCGTCCAGCTGAGACCAAAGCACTTGTTGCCGCTGTTGCATTCCTTAATACAACCAGCGAAACCTTTGCCAAGGCTAACGAAACAATCACTAGGACCAATGAGTCCCTGAACCGATCAAAACAGGAGCTGGCACAACATAACGCAGAACTCTTGGAGAAAAACAGCGAGCTTACAGCTCTTGCCGCCTCTTTGGATGATCAGAACAAGAAGGGCAAGTCTGCAAAGTCCAACGACAGTTCCAACAGCAGTCTCCCTCCTTCCGCCTCCAACCCTTCAAAAAGCACAGGGAACCTCACCACAAAAAAGGTGGACAAGAACTTGTCCCTGCGTAAGAAGACTCAAGAGAATCCTGGCAGGCTTCCTGGGCATAAGGGTAGCGGCATGAAGCTCAAAGAGGTTTCTGACCGGTTTGTCGACCTTTTTCCCGAAGAGTGCACAGGGTGCAAAAACCTAGCGTCCTGCATGTTGCTCGGCAGGGTGTGTGACACACGCTACACCAAGGATATCGTGTTCGAAGTGTTGCAGACCGAGTACAAGAGCTGGGAGTTCATCTGTCCGAACAAAGCAAACCAGACAGTGCTGGGACCCTTTCCCCATTATGTCACCGGTTCCAAGCAGCATGGCCCGAACATCAAGAATCTGGTTATCCTTCTGAGGATGATGGGAATCATCTCCTACGATAGGATTGCCAAAATCTGTTCTACTTTTGGATTCGATTTCAGTACAGGCACCCTATTCACTATCTGTAAGAATTTTGCAGACAAGTGCGATGATGTGAGACCTCTGATAACCAGCCTGCTGCAATCCTCTCTCGTCCTCGGCGCAGACGAAACAAGCGGGAACGTAAACGGTAAGAAGATATGGCACCATGATACTGTCTCTGAGGATGCTACACTGATAACCGCTCACAAGGTTCGTGGTTTGGCAGGCACCCTCGCTGCCGGTGTGATGCAGGATTTCACAGGGGTTGTGGTTCATGACTTCTGGAGCCCCTATTTCAATCTGGAGCATGTAACACACGCAATGTGTGCCGCCCATCTGGAGAGAGAGAATAACAAGGCTCATACCTTGAACCCTGAACACCAATGGCCCACCCTGATGAACGACCTGTTTCATGGTTTGGAAAGTGAAAGGAAAGATTGTATAAAACTAGGATTCAGGCAGATACCTGAAGAAGCCCTTCTTCCTTATTTTGACCGATATGATGAGATTTTGGAAATAGGAGCGGCTGAGGATCCCGTCCCCCTGGTAGGGGAAAAGCTAAAAAAGAACGGGGAACCCAGGAAACCTTCCCTTTCAGACCCTCAGAACCTGCGTAAGCGCTACAAAAAGTATAAGGACGAGATACTTCGATTTGCCACGGACTTTAATGTACCGGTATCTAATAATCGCTCTGAGCGTGGTTTTAGGGTGCTTAAACTAGCATATAATGTATTCGGCTGTTTCAGAACCGCAGAAGGTGCAGATGATTTCTCTATGATGCAGTCTATTTTAGATACAGGCCGCAAGCAAGGATTCTCACCAAAGGACATCGTTTCCAGCGTCTTCATGGAAAACTATCTGGACATCTTTAACGATGAGTGCCGGGGGATTCTGTTGGCAAATGGGGCTATTCCTGCGCTAGTGTAGAAGGTACGACTAAACAGTTACCCTTATTGTTTGTCTGCCATGATCGGCAGCCAAGAGAGTACACGTTGGATGTTCCTGTCCCAATAAGGCCAGGTATGGGCACCATTCTCCTCATGATAGGTTATGGGAAGGGACGGTGAGAAGGTATCCCTAAACTTTATATTCCCTTCATAGAGAAAATCCTCAGTCCCACAGCTCATGAACAGTTTGGGCTTTGGCCCCTTAAGCTTGCCTGCTAGGGCAAACAAGTCATGTTCACTTCCTTCAACCCTATCCAAGTCACCGAAGGTGTTCTCCATTTCAGCATCACTGGAGTGGTCTTCTTGCTGGAAACGCAGGCCCACCAAATCCAAGGCACCGGAGAGACTCGCAGCATAGCCATACTGCTCAGGACGTGAGAGGGCAAGCTTGAAAGCCCCATAGCCACCCATCGATAGACCTGCTACAAAGGTATCCTCCCGTTTGTCTGAGATGTTGAACATGTCCTTCATCAGGGCAGGAAGCTCATCGGCGACATAGGTAAAGTAAGGGAATCCTCGAGCCTGGTCTGTATAGAACGAGCGGTGGACAGAGGGCATAACAACCACGAGCGGAAGCTGGCTCACATACCGCTCAATGGAGGACATCCTAATCCAGCTTGTCTCATTCTGCTTGAGTCCGTGCAAGAGATAGAGCACCTTGTACGGGCCAGTGAAAAAAGGCTTGCGATCTTCACTGATACGTCCACAATTTTGTGGGAAGATGATGGTCACAGAGGTGTCCATCATAAGGGTGTCTGAAAAAAGGGAAAGGTGTAATAGCGCCATAAGATTCCTCCAAGAGGAGTATAGCGAATATTCGCTTCTTGCTGTACCGATATCTTGGAATATCTGTCGCTATATAGGAGCTTGTTGGTTAGGGTCATACGCAAGCACCCCCCTCCATACTATGGGGGGGGGTGCTTGCGTAAGGCACTCGTATGTTCTACCACACTATAGCCCTACCATCCATTTCTTGCTCAGAACTATTTGTGCCTGAGCGTTTCTTGATGGTTAGGAACCTCCAAGTCATACTGATTCTTTCGGATCCTTACTCCTGAGCAGGAGGAAGGATCTGCTTGAGAAAAGCCAGTGTCCGCTCGTTCTCAGGCGCGCTGAACATCTTCTCTGGAGTAGCCTCCTCCAGGATGATCCCGTCATCCATAAAGATGACACGATCAGCAACTTCCTTGGCAAACCACATCTCATGGGTTACCACCAGCATGGTCATGCCTCCTTTGGCTAGTTTGGTCATTACAGTAAGAACCTCACCAACCAATTCGGGGTCAAGGGCGCTGGTTGGTTCATCGAACAGCATGATCTTAGGCTCCATAGCCAAGGCTCTGGCAATGGCAACACGCTGTTTCTGTCCACCGGAGAGCATTGCAGGATAGACGTCTGCCTTATCGGAAAGACCTACCCTCTCCAGCAACTCCTCGGCCTTCTTGCGTGCCTTGTCCTTAGGCATTTTCTTGACATGCACCAAGCCTTCCATTACATTTCCGGCGACAGTCATGTGGGGGAATAGGTTGAAATGCTGAAAGACTATACCCAGTTCCTGGCGGGTCTTGTTCAACTCGTTTTCAGTGTGCTTGATACGCTTGCCACTGATGTAGATCTTTCCTTTTTGGGGTTTTTCCAGAAAGTTAATACATCGCAGCAGGGTGCTTTTCCCGCTACCAGAGGCACCGATGATAACCACTACCTCTCCTCGCTTGACCTCCAGGTCAATGTTCTTGAGGACTTCCAACTCGCCATACCACTTGCATAGCCCTTCAATTCTCACAATTGGAGCATCAGGGTCAGACATATCAGTTTTCCGTTTTTTAGGTTTTGGCTGTTTGGTTTCTTTTGGTGCTTTTTGCACTGTTGGTTTTTTATTACTCGTTTTTTCTTGATCAGTCACGGTCACTCACCTTCAATCTTTCCTCTATGCGGTGCATCACAAATGAGAGCACACTGGTCATTATCAGGTACCATATACCTACGATAATGAACATTTCCATATACATAAAGGTCGAGGAACCCATTTGCCTTCCCTTGAGCATAAGCTCAGGGACAGCAATGGTGGAAGCCAGTGAACTATCCTTGAGGGCGATGATCAGCTGGTTTCCCAACGAAGGGACAGCACGCTTAAAAGCTTGCGGCAGGACAATCCTGCGCATTGCCTTCCCATGGGTCATCCCTATACTCCTAGCTGCCTCCATCTGTCCGTAGTGAATCGATTGTATCGAACCACGGAAGATTTCGGCAATATACGCCCCGTTATGAACTCCAAGTGCAATGACGACAGAGGGAATAGGATCGATGGTAACGATCGAGGTAAGTCCGTAATAGACTATGAACAACTGTACCAATAATGGTGTTCCCCGAATAAGAAAGATATACGCTCTCGATATCGAAGACAGAAATTTCTTTTCGGAAAGCCTTCCCAATGCCACGATCAGACCGATTAGCAGTCCCATCATTACCCCAAAGAATGTTATCTGGAGTGTGTAGCTCGCAGCACTGGCAAAAAGAAAGAATTTCTGGGGGATGATTGCGAGATTCCAAGGAATTATGTCCATAGTCTTACTACCTATACCTTATTTTACGGTGATGTCTTCGCCGTTGAACCATTTGGCGCTGATGGCTTTCATGGTCCCATCTGCAAACATCTCTTGGAGAACGGCATTTACCTGCTCACGCAGCGTATCCGAATCCTCATGGAATGCAATGCCCATGGTCTCTGTGCGTAGTGTCGATCCTACAAGGGTAAGATTGTCGCCACCTTTGAGTTTGCTGATTGCGTTCAGTCCGACAATCCTATCGGTAAGCACGCCATCGACACGACCGTTGATAAGTTCCAGAAGTGTCTGGGTGTCATCTTCATACAGCTTCACTTTAACACCGAGCTTCTTGCCGTCCTGCTCAAAAGTGGTACCGGTTACCAAGCCAATAGAGTTTGAACTCTTTAGATCAGAGGGGCTCTTTATTGCGCTGTCCTTGCGTACGATAAGCTGGGGACCGCTATAGTAGTAAGGGATAGAGAAGTCTACAAGCTCCTCTCTCTGTGGTGTAATGCCCATGCTGCCAAGGATACCGTCATAGCGTTTTGCTCTCAGGCCTTCGACTATGCCATCCCAAGCGGTTGTCTTGTACTCCATCTTCTTTCCTAAGCGATCGGCGATTGCTTGGGCAACATCGACATCGAAGCCAATGACATCACCAGTATCAGTCATGTAGTTAAAGGGAGGATACCCACCCGATCCGGCAAATGAAATGGTATTGACATCTTCACTCTGAGCCTGGGCAAAGAGAGTAGGAATCGTAAAAGCGATGACGATTGTTGCAACTAGCAAGATTTTTTTCATAGATATAGTGTTCTTCACAATGTTTCTCCTTTGGTGTGAAATATGTTTATAGTATATCATTACATATAAGTTTCACACAACCCTTCTAGGTGTTAAGTATTGCTCTATATGAATTTATTAATATTTCTGCCTATAAATAATTGATATATACTATATTTTACATTTCCTTACATTAATAAGATTTATAGTAGACTTTCCCCTACTTTCATGTTATAAATTGAACCATGAATAATTTTTTATCAGAACCTAAAATTATACGCATAAAAAACAAAAAAAGTGGGGTTACCTACCTGTATCAGAACCAACATTTCTGGGATTCTGAGAAACAACAGACTCGCAATATTCGTCGATGCATCGGCAAATTGGATAAAGATACTCAAAAGCCCATCTATAATCACCGGTATAGAATCGAACAGAAGATGGAGCAGTCCATTAAGGAGGAGCAAGTTGCTTGTATCCAGCCAATAGGCAAGATTCTTCTGCTTGAAAAGGTCTTCATACAGAGCAAGCTCAGGTTGCATCTGAAGCGAGTGTTTACAGAGGATGAAGTGGCAATAATCATGGATTTGATATTTTACCTCACCTGTGAAGGCAACCAACTGTCTAATGCCAACCACTGGCTTATGCACACCTATGCTGACAAGAGACCTCTGAGCTTTGAGGCCATCAAGGACCTGCTTAAGACACTGAACAAAAGCAGGCAGAACCAATTCTTTGAGGACTGGGCGAAGCCTAGCAATAAGACAGAACATCTTCTGTACGATTTGGCCAGCAAATCTTCATATAAGGGCCACAACTCTTACCTCTACTATGGTCATAACCGGGATACGGAAGCCTTTGAGCAGAATAACATCGTCCTTGTAGTTGACAAGGACAGCACAAGACCCCGCAACTACACAGTACTTGGGGGAAACATGCGAGACCTACCGACCCTGAACATACTTCCTTTTCGCATGGGCCTCCCTTCGCTGGAGGCCACTACTCTGGTACTCAACAGAACCTTCTATTCCAGACAACGCATGCAAACCCTTATGCAAAAGGGACAAAAATTTCTCATCCGTGTCCCGTCACAAAAAAAATGGCTTGCAAAGGTCATACACCAACACAAGGAGAAGATTCTTCAAGGGAAAACCTTTACAACGATAGGGGACACTACCCTCCAGGCGATTACCGTCGTTGAACAAGGAGTCGGTCTTATCCATATCTACTATGAGGCTTCTTGGAGAGAGGAGCAAAAAAGAAACCTCTCCAACATATTGTTTGCCTGTAAAAACGAACTGCTGGAGAACAACCTTGTCGATGAGCATGAAAGACTCTACAACGAATATTTTGAGGTGAAGTACTCCCAGAAAGGATACCGGAGAGTCTTGTTTCGCAATGATCCGCAAGCTGTATTTGAACAATCGAATGCTGGGTATTGGGCTATCTTGACCAACAGCGAGGAAGATCCCGAGCAGGCCTTGCATACCTACCTGACCCGTAATCATCTGGAGGCAGAGTGGGACAACATGAAGAATGAGGAGGACTGTAAGCTTTTGGAAGTCCATGATCCCTATATCTTCTCAGGACGTGCCTTCCTGCAATTCCTTTCACTTGTCATGTCTTCCTACATGGACAAGGTACTCAAGGAGCATACTGCTATCGGATACAAGGAGTCCCTGACCATCATGGATAGCTATGCAAGGGTTCGCTTTGAAAACCTGATGCATGAGACCTATACCAAGCCGACAGAGCAACAGATAGAAATAGCCAAGCTTTTCAAGGTGAAGCTGAAAGATTCTTAACGTCAATTATATATCAATAGGATAGGGGTTTACAACTCTTACAAAGGTAAAATTGTCATAAGGAGTTAGAACGGGGAATTGGCTATTTATCAACATGATCTCAATTTTTCTTGTAATCATTTCATCATTCGTTGGTTTTGCTATATAGATACTTGGTTTCACAAATGAACAGTGGGGAAGCATGAATAACGGCATAAGAAAAACAGCTACATATACAAGACAGGGGGTAACTCTCTGGTTTCTGCTCTTGTCTCTGCTGTTGCTTCCCAGTTGCGGGGTATACAGCAAAGCACCTCCAGTCAATCCTGAGGAGGCTTCTGGTTGGTCCGGCCCCCTGTTGGAAGATGCGGATATGGAGAATGTCAGGATATACATCAAACCCAACCAACGCACGATTACCCTGAACATGGAAAACCTTGATGGAGATCTGAGGATCCTGCTTGCGGAGTATAAGGCAAGCAAGAGTGAAGTTGTGCAGGATTCCCAAGATATGGTTGTTGAGGAACTCTCAGTGAAGGTTCCCCAGAGTGGAAACTATGTGCTGGTGATAGAGAAGACCAATCGCTAGAAGAACATGAGATAGAAAAACCGTGGAAGGAGGCACCCAAATTGAAGTGGTACCTATGTCAAGGACATTTTAAATGAAAGGTATCAATACCCCAGGGCAAGCCCTGGAAAGAGGAGGCGTTGCCTCCTTTTCCGCCCCAAGGGGCTCACGTATCTCACCTTGCTTTCCCGCCACTCGCTCGGTAATGGACCCATGGTAATGCTTGTGCTACTCTCGCTTCGTTGGGGAATAAAAGGACTTCCAAACTGAAAGTTTTTCTCCTAGCATTAAGTTTAGGAAAAAACTTGAATACAGAGAACACACTGGTTCAAGAGAGAATCTACCAGTGTGTTTCTTGTTTTCCCGTTCAAGTTCAAAGCAATATGAACAAATGCATGAAAAGCCTTGAATGCTTCAAAACAGAAAAAATGCATAGGTACATACCACGCCTATAAGAGGAGGTTTCCTGTCCACAGCACTCTAGCCATGAGGCCTGTGGTACGAAAATGGGGTGGTAACTATAAGGAAACAACAAGTAGGATACTCTATCTACTCCAAGACCAACTCATAGCTAGTACTTCTGCCACCCTTCTCAGACTGTTTGAGAGCACCGTTTTCTATCAGATCCTTGATATCCCTCATTGCAGTATCATGGCTGCAACCAGAAAGCTTGGCCCATTTCTGCGTAGTCAATGCACCATAAAAATCAGTTGTAAGCCTCCCCAACATCGCACTCTGCCGATCATTGAGAGATAGCCGTTGAAATAGACGACCTACTTTTAGGGTTTTTTCGATTGTTTCGATGACAATTTCCAGTGTCTCTCTGATTTGAGTAAGGTACCAAAGAATCCAACCCGTGCAATCCAAAGAACCAGTTTGAGCCTCATGAAGGTGTTCATAATATGCCCTTTGATGTCTTTTCAACTGGGTGGCAAGGCTGAAAAGAACCAAATTAGTTGGATTATGCTGATTCAGTACATAATCTCCAATGGTTCTTGCCATCCTTCCATTGCCATCTTCAAATGGATGAATAGAAAGGAACCAAAGATGAGCTATGGCGCTTCTAACCGTATTGGGAAGGGTGCTTGCAGTATTGACCCACGCAAGGAAACCTTCCATTTCCTGAGGAACACGCTCAAAGGGAGGGGCTTCATACAAGACTTCTTGGTTTTTATATGAACCTGCTATCACTTCGATTGGTTCTGTCCTATACCTTCCTGCATGGATAGGGAAAGGACCACTCATTTTTTGAGGGAACAACGTACAATGCCAAGAGAATATTCTCGCTTGGGTGAGGGGAAGGAGAGAATGCTCCAAAGCATCCAACAACGTATCGACCACACCTTCTATATGTGGTCCTGAGAGCCTCATCGATGCCTTGGGAACCTGGAGCCTTCTACAGAGGGATGAGTAGATTTTCAGCTGCTCAAGGACCTCTCCTTCAATTCCATGAGAATAATGAATTTCATCAGTAAGAATTGGCTATTCGCTGAATCGTGTGGGTAAGCCTACATGATGGTAGCTTTTGGAAGCTCCAACTCACCGCAAACGAAGT
>JAEINL010000109.1 GCA_016342655.1 Sphaerochaeta sp.
CCGATGGATTACCACAAGAGTCTCCGATGGATTACCACAAGAGTCTCCGATGGATTACCACAAGAGTCTCCGATGGATTACCACAAGAGTCTCCGATGGAATTGACAATATACGGATTATTTACTATAATATAACAAATAAGGAATGTTAATCATGAAACCCTATATTCCACGCATTATCGATACATTGCTTGACGATTATTTAGAGACATTCGGTGCTGTAACTATTCAAGGCCCTAAATGGTGTGGCAAAACTACAACCGCGGAGCAGAAAGCAAAGAGCATCATTCGATTTCAAGATCCGGATCAAGCTGAAACCAATAGGATGATGGCGGAACTCAATTCCTCATACCTATTGGAAGGTGCCTATCCACGACTCTTGGATGAATGGCAGGTTGTTCCGTCTATCTGGGATGCTGTGCGGCTCGCTGTCGATAAAAAGCAAAAAGAGGGAATGTTTATCCTTACTGGTTCTTCTGTTCCGGTAGACGATGGCTTCCACCACTCAGGTACTGGAAGGATAAGTCGTTTGGTTATGAGACCGATGAGTCTTTACGAATCCGGTGAGTCAAATGGTGCAGTATCACTTTCTTCCTTGTTCTTATCTTCAGATCCTATCACTCCCCAGAAATCAAATATTACCATCCCGCAGCTTGCTTTCTTGATGAGTAGGGGAGGTTGGCCTTTTTCACTCGAAAAGTCAGAGAAAGCAGCCCTGTTGATCGCCCAGGAATATCTCGTGTCATTGGCTGAAAGTGAGGTTTCTAGAACTTCTGGTTCAAAGAAGAATCCCCAAAGAGTGTTGCATTTAATGCGTAGCTATGCAAGAAACATTTCCACACTGGCTTCGAATGAGAGCATTATTGAGGATATACGGGCACATGATCTTTCATTCTCAGAATCAACATTCTATGAATATATCAATGCACTGCAACGTCTGTATATTATTGAAGACGTCCCGGCTTGGAATCCTGCTGTTCGTTCAAAGACAGCGCTTCGCTCCCGTACCAAGCATGAACTATCGGATCCTTCTCTTGTCGTTGCAGCACTGGGGATGAGCCCGGAGCGGCTGCTTCAAGATCTTCCCTTCATGGGGTTTGTGTTTGAGACCCTTTGTATGAGAGACCTGCGGGTTTACTCCCAAAGTATGGGAGGTTCAATCTCCTATTATCATGATCGCTACGACTTGGAGTGTGATTGTGTGCTCCATTTGCGTGATGGAAGGTATGCTCTTATTGAATGCAAATTAGGAGGAAGTGGAATCGATGAGGGTGCTAACCATTTGCTTGAACTCAAGCGTCTCATCGAACAACACCATATGCAGGTTCCCTCTTTTCTTATGGTTCTCACTGGATCAGAGTTAGCCTATGAGCGACCCGACGGTGTGAAGGTTGTTCCGATTGGTTGCCTAGGGGTGTAGCGTTTTCAGTTGTAGGGAATAGGGTACCAGGTAGTGCGTCCGAGCAAGCGGGCCGAAAGCAATAGCTGAAGGTGTTGAGCCCCGAAATACCAAATGGGGAAGACGATGGTCTTTCCTGGCCAGAAGGCACTATCCTGAAACCGATAGGGCAAGGTTGAAGGGATTTTCCCCGGGGCCCTAATGGAGACCTCAAGAAGGCGACATTGACCACCCCGGAGGTGGAGAGGGATGTCGCATCGGTGGGAGCTGTCCCTGACCTCTCGCGTTTCCTTGCTTTCCTTACACTTCTCGCGGCGAAGTCGGAGTCAGTAGCACGACAATAGGTTCCTGGCTCTCCATTTTTGAGGCATCGCATCTTCTCGGCATCAGCACTCCTGCCCAGATGAATCGGTTCCCTCTTATGGGCTTGCCCTGGGGTATTGATACCTTTCATTGACTGGCAGTTTCGAGAGGAATCGGATAAGAAAGTCGCAGCCAGAACCATGCCCCTTATATGGGTAAAGCAAGCTACCGGCTATGCCGGTGGTGCTGAATAGCAGTCATACTCTGTCCTCCCAATACAAGCATGCTCTGCCTTGGTGTTCTAGCGTTTTGCCTGGTCATACACCTCGCCAAGGGCTCGAGGCGGTTTGTTGGTCGAGGAGAAGAAGAGCAGCAAGACCAAGGTAACGAGATAAGGCAGAGTAAGTACCAAATCACCATACGAGGAAGGGAGCTTGAGTTTTTCCACTAATACGTAGCCACCGCTACGGGCAAACCCGAAGAGAATACAAGCCAGAAATGTCGGCCCTATTTTCCAAGAACCAAAAATGTAGGCAGCAATAGCCAAATAACCAAATCCCATGTAGATATTTGGCGAAAAGGTGGTGGAAATTGAATAAGCAAAACACATACCACCTAAACCCGACAACGCTCCGCTGGTGATGACCGACCAAAATCGAACCTTCTGTACATTACCTCCGGCAGCAGAGAGGGCATGGGGATTGTCTCCACAGGCTCTGATATGCATCCCCGTCGGTGTCTTATAGAGCAGGTAGGCCATGAAAAGCGCTACTGCAACGATAATGAGCTCAAAGGTATAGAAATCAGTGAATATTGCACCCAAAATCGGAATACTCGAGAGTAGGGGAATGGTTGCCTTGGGAAAGATTTCCAACAAAAACTTGTTGGAAGTCTGGCCGAACAACGAGGCATTGATCTGGTTGGCCAGAAATGCTGTCAGGGCTACACTGATCATGTTGATTACGACACCGCTGATTACCTGGTTCGCCTTGAACTTGATGCACATCAGAGCATGCAGCGTGGCGAGCAATGCCCCTCCGACCATAGCAAACCCAAGGGAGGCATAGATGAGAATAGTGGGATCGCCACCGAATGTCCTGCTCAGAATTGCATAACTGAGACCGCCAAAGAATGCACCAAATCCCAAAAGACCCTCCAAGGCTAGATTGGTGATACCGCTGCCTTCACTGTAGATGCCGCCGATGGCGATGATGAAGAGAGGAAGAGAGAAAGAAAGTCCTTCAATAATGATAGTATCCATACGCTCAAACCTCCTCGGCTTCCTGTTGGAATCGATCTGCAAGGTTCCTGAAGAAAATGCCGATTGCGCTGAAAAGCAACAAAATGCTGGTGATCAGGGCTGCAATTTCTCGAAGGACCTGCATGTGTGACGACATGTAGGTGGTACCACAATCAAAAATCATTACCAAAAGCGATGCAAAGAAGCTCCCTATGGCACTTGTATTTCCCAATAAGGCAACAGCAATGGCGTCAAAACCCAAGGAAGGAAGCACTCTCGGTTGGATCGAGGCATTGCTGCCAAGATAGTAGGAAACCCCTGCCAAACCAGCCAAAGCCCCGCTAATGAGCATAGTAAACACTACGGCTCTTCCCACCTTGATACCTGCATAGTTGCTTGCCTTGCTGTTGCTTCCCACAGCTTTCAGCTCAAAACCGAAGCGTGTTCGATCCAGCATAAACTTGATGGCAAACATTACTAGGAGGGCAAGAGGAAAGACCAATGCTATCTCCATTTTCAAATTCCCAACCGGATAGTCGAAGAGGGTAAGACGGGCATTTTGTCCAACTGCCACCGATTGGCGGGTTATAGGGTCTATGAACCTGGTTTGGATGAAGAAACTGACTACATAACTGATTATATAGTTCAGCATGATTGCCACCACCACCTCGTTCATGTTGAAGCGATGCTTGAGGTACCCGATGAGGATGCCCACCAAGGCACCAGAGATGGCTCCGATGAGGACTACCAAAAGTTTTGCAACCAAGGGATCAAGGCTAGAATAACCAACTAGTATGGTAGCCATAAAGCCGGAGAAGACCATAATTCCCGAAACGCAGATGTTGAAAATACCACACTTGAGGGCTACGGCAACCGAAAGAGCGGCAAAGACCATCGGTGTGGTATAGTTGAGCAGGCTCATAAAGTCGGTAAGTTGACTCTTTCTTCCTGCATAGCGAGGTTTCGGTAGGATTCCTACACCTTGGAGAATGCTTTTATATGCTTCCAAAGGATTCTTTCCCAGCAAAAGCAGCAAAATTACCCCTGCAAGCAGACTAAGAAAAATGCAGAACAGTGAGGTTCTCAGCAGTTGGTGTTTGCCTTTACCACAGCAGAGGATGAACAGACGCTTAATCAGGTTAGTTCGTTTCAACATGCACCCCCATCATATATTCACCGACCTGTAATTTCGTCAGTTCACTTGCATTTTTGATGGTTTGTACCTTACCGTTGTACATAACCAGAATTGTATCGGCCAGCTGCATCACTTCATCAAGCTCCAAGGAAATCAACAGAATAGCTTTTCCCTCTCTTCGTAGCGTGTTGATACGGGTATGGATTGCTTCAATGGCACCCACATCCAACCCTCGGGTAGGCTGGACGAAGATGATAAGCTTGGAATCGAGATTAATCTCGCGAGCAATGATTGCCTTTTGCTGGTTGCCCCCGCTCATACTGCGCACCAGAGTGTCATTGCCCTTGCTGGTTCGGATGTCAAACTCCTCAATCAAGGTTTTACCCAAGTCAGCCATTGCCTCATACTGCAAAATTCCCATCTTGTTGCTATAGGGAGGGCGGTAGTACTGCTTGAGGCAGAGGTTCTCCTTGAGTGGGAAGTCGAGAATCAAGCCAACGGCATGGCGATCCTCAGGGATGTAGCTCAGTCCTGTTTCTATGCGTTGCCTGACCGAGGCATGGGTGATGTCTTTTCCCTGCAGAAGGATACGTCCTTCGCTAATCGAAATAAGGCCGGATATAGCATCAGCAATCTCTATTTGGCCGTTGCCAGACACCCCGGCTATGGCCAAGATTTCACTCTCATGCACCATGAAACTGACTGAGTCCACCAACTTGATGTGGTCCTGGGAAACCACACTCAGGTTTTCTACCTTAAGCACTACGTTTCCTATCTCATGCTCCTCTTTTTCCAAAGTTAGAGAGACCTCGCGACCTACCATTAAGGCGGACATATGCTGGACACTGGTGGTAGCAACATCCAGGACATCGACTAGTTTGCCTTTACAGAGAATTGCACAACGGTCGGCAATTTTCTTGATCTCATCGAGCTTGTGGGTGATAAGAATAACGGTTTTTCCGCTATCGCGGAGCGTTTGGATAATCTGTAGCAGTGATTCAATCTCTTGGGGAGTAAGAACAGCCGTTGGTTCATCAAAAATGAGAATCTCAGCATTGCGGTAGAGCATTTTCAAGATTTCAACCCGCTGGCGGGTTGAAACAGGTACCTCTTCAATTGTATCCCTAGGATTGACTTCCAACTGATAGTGAAGAGAAAGTTGACGTACCTTCTCATGGGAGGCTTCTAGGTCGATAACGGGAAAAAGACCGAATTTTCGCTTCTTTGGCTCGATGCCCATAATAATGTTTTCTGTGATGGTTTGGTTCTCGACCAACATGAAATGCTGGTGGACCATCCCGATATTCAATGCGTTGGCCCCCAAAGGACTGGTGATGACCTCTTTTTTCCCACGGATGAAAATTTGGCCCTCATCAGGGGTATACATGCCGAACAGCATGCTCATCAGCGTGCTTTTTCCCGCTCCATTCTCGCCAAGGATGGCAAGAATCTCACCCTTATGTACAGATAAGGATATGTCATCATTCGCAACAATGCCGGGGAATCGTTTGGTGATATGCTGAAATTCTACTAAGTTCTCCACGTCGGTCTACCTCTCTGTGACAGGCACCCGTGCCCACTGGAGGCACGGGTGATATCGCTCATGTTCTTAGTTCACCTTGAACTGTTCAGGGGTGAAACCGCCGAAGTTGGAAGCAGGAACGATGGTTCCCTTTTGGACCTGGACATAGGCTTCTTCAAGCTTCTGGACTGTAGATGTAGATAACTGGTTACGATCGGCCTTCTTTACAAATCCGGTGGAGTCGGTATCTGCCTTCAAGAGCATGTTCGCGCCCTTGAACGTTCCCTCCTGGATTTGATTCAGGACTCGCTCGACGTTCAGACTCATACCCTTGAGAACGCTGGTCAGGATAATGTTGCCACTACCAACGGTCCCATCGTCCCACTGGTCGACGTCACAACCAATGACCTTCAACTTGCCGTTGCTTTCTTTGGCTGCAGTGAAAACACCATTACCAGTTGCACCTGCTGCGACGAAAATAATGTCCGCGCCCTGGGCAAACAGCTGCTGTCCGATGACCTTGCCTGTTGCCTCGTCGGCAAACGAACCTGCATAGTTGCCACCGACATTGGCTCCTGTTACATCGGTACCGGAGCGGGAGGGAAGCTCAATTACCTGCACGTTCGTGCCAAGTTTCTTATTTGCATAGATGACACCAGTCTCAAAGCCATACTGATAGTTGACGTTTGAGGGGTAGGCCACGCCGTTGACAACCGCCACCTTGTTGGTCTTAGTCTCAAGGGCTGCAGAAACGCCTGCAAAGAAGCCAGACTCCTGCTCTGCAAAGGTCATTGCATACACGTTGGGAAGCTCAACTGTGTTGCCCTTCGCATCGGAGGGGAAGGTGTCGACAAGGATGAACTTGGTGCCAGGATTTTCCATGGCCAGTTCGCCGATTCCAGCAAACTGGAAACCTGTGCAAACCAGTACATCGTACTCAGCTACGATATCACTCGCAGCCTTAAGAGCTGCTGCAACGTCTCCGCTGGGTTCACGAATGGCGGTTACCTTCGCTGTAGGCTGACTCTTCACGAAGGCAAGAATCCCGTTGTAGTTGTCCTGATTGAATGAGCCATCATCGACACCTGAGGGTGTGGTGATAATGGCGATATTCAAACCTGCAGCGGCCGCAGGTTTCTTTTCTCCAGCTCCTGCACCAAAAAGCAAGCCAGCGATAAGAACCAGTGAGATGAATCCAAATACTCTCTTCATAACTTTCTCCTTACATATGACGTAGCCTAAACCATTATATAAGATGGTTGTTGGTTTTACAAAGTGCAATGTCTCAAACGTTTCCCATTTCCAGGTGTTTGCGTACCTTCTCAGTGGTTGGATTTTCGATAAGCCCCTTTTCGGTGATGATGGCCGTGATCAGAGAAGCATCAGTCACATCAAAAGCAGGGTTGTATACCTTCACATCCTTAGGCCCTGTGCGCTTGCCAAAGCCATTGACCACCTCTTCTCCATCCCGCTTCTCGATGACAATATCCTTGCCGTGTGCAGTGTCTAGGTCGAATGTGGAGCTAGGTGCGGCCACATAAAAAGGAATGCCATAGTACTTGGCCAGAATTGCCACCCCGCTCGTTCCGATCTTGTTAGCCGCATCACCATTGGCGGCGATCCGATCGGCCCCTACGATGACTGCATTGATTTTTCCTTCCTTCATGACCAGGGAAGCCATGTTGTCACAGACAATGGTAACATCGATTCCTCCCTTGTCCAGCTCATAGGCCGTGAGTCGGCTGCCTTGAAGCAAGGGTCTGGTCTCATTTGAGTAGACAGAAAAGTGGTAACCCCTTTCATGTCCGAGATATAGTGGTGCAAGAGCCGTTCCATAGCCACTGGTGGCTAAGCCCCCTGCGTTGCAATGCGTCATCACCCCCCACGTCTTGGTCTTGTCAAAGAGTGTCAGCCCATGTTCTCCGATGGCTTTGCTCATCGCCTGGTCTTCTACAAAAATGGCAGTGCTCTCTTCCAGGAGGCCCTTAAGGATACTCATCTGATTCGACCCAGGGCTTTCCAGCTCTTCGTCGAATCTCTGCTGCATTCGCTGTAGAGCCCAGAACAAGTTCACAGCAGTGGGCCGGCTGGAGACAAAATACTGCTTCAGTTCTGCAAAGTCGAGAGCCATAGCCTCAAGGCTCGGGTAGCTTTGGTTGGCCATGCAGACGTACATGCCGTATGCTGCGGCAATGCCGATGGCCGGGGCACCCCGTACCCGAAGCTTCTTGATCGCCTCATAGATTGAGTCACGGCTATCCAAATACAGAAACAGCTCTTCTTCAGGGAGCTTGGTCTGGTCGAGTAAAATCAGCCTTTCTGGATTATGCTGCAAGCTGACAGGAATGGTTGTATGCATATACTTCTCCTAATTTAGAGGTAGAGGACTGCCTTGGAGCAGTCACACCTTTCTTGGGTGAGTTTCTGGTTACTGAAAACCTTGGTAATAATTTGCATCGCTGTTTCCTTTGCCTCAGAGATGCGTTTGCCATGGTCAATTTGGGCGAGGTTTTCGTCTCGTATGCCACAGGCCATGTTGGAAATGAGACCGATGGCAGCATAGCAAAGGCCCAGTTCCTTCGCAAGAAACACTTCGGGAATTCCGGTCATGCCGACTAGTGTCCCTCCCATTTTTTGCAGCATGGCAATTTCGGCCTTACCCTCGAAACGAGGTCCTTCGGTACAGACATAAATACCACCAGACTGTATGTTAACTCCATTTTCTTTGGCTGTCTGTACAAATAAGGAACGAAGGTTTCTGCAGTAGGGGTCGCTCATATCAGTATGAGCAACTTTTTGGCCGGGAACGTCGAAGAAAGTTTTGACGCGGCTTGTAGTAAAGTCGAGAAAGTCCTCGATTACCACAATAGAACCCTCTGGTATTGCCAAATCCATCGAGCCACTGGTTGCAAGGGCATAGACGTAGGTGATGCCTTCCTTTTTAAGGGCAGCCATTTGTGCCCGATAGTTGATGGCATGCGGTGGTGTGGTGTGGTTCCTACCATGCCTAGGAAGAAAGAGAACCTCCTCAGATCCCAGCACACAACGATAGGTTTCAACATCCCCATAGGGAGTTTGAGTCATATAGGGGCCGCTTGCGTTGGGCAACGATCCAACTCCTGTCCCTCCGATAATGGCTTTGTTCATGCAATATCCTTTTACTTTTTATAGATCTGAGGTATCGGCAATGACAATGTTTGGTATGTCCTTGACTTCGATACCTGCTTTTGCAGTGGTGATGATGTGATGGAAATCCTCGATTTGGGCGAAGACATGATGAGAAAAAGCAGTGAATTTCGTGGAATCGGCAATGAGTATGCGCTTCTGTGATCGGCTGATTACCTTGCGGTTGATCACCGAGACATCACGATCGAAGGAAGATACTCCTGTCAAGGATACAGCACTAGCTCCTAATATGCAGGTGGAGAAATTCATCCGATTGATTTCATCCAAGACTTCAGGACCATGGGTAATGCCATAGTTGTTATCCAACTGACCTCCGATTACGATGGTCTTGATCTTATACTCCAACAATTTTGGTACGTGGAAGATGCCATTGGTAACAACGGTGACATTTTTACCAGCTAGAAAGCCAATCAAGTAATTTTCTGTCGTACCAGGGCCAAGATAGATAAATGCATTATTCCCAATAAATGAAGCCGCCTTATTGCAGATCAGATACTTCTCCTCGGAGTTGACTTCAAGCCTTGCGACAACAGAGTGTTCAGTCTCTTCGTTGATCCGGACTCCTCCTCCGTTGAGCAGGATGATTTTCCCTTCCTCTTCCAGTTTCTTCAGATCGCGACGAACCGTAGGAAGTGAGACCTTGGTCAATTCCAATAAATCGTCGATGTAGGCAATCTGTTTCATCTTGATGTACGAGAGGATTTGGCTTTGGCGAACATAGGGAATCATATTCTCTGGGTATCCTTTGGTTTTGGTCTCTTATAGTACAATCAAATTAGCTTGTGTGTGAAAGTTTCGCGTACAAAGACAGGCGGCGAGCAACGCTGCCTGTCCTGCACCATCACCTTATTCCCCAACGAAGCGAGAGTAGTGGAAGCATTCATATGATGTGACTCCTGTCAAGCACTGATTTCTCTTTATTCCT
>JAEINL010000110.1 GCA_016342655.1 Sphaerochaeta sp.
TGATTAGGTAAGTAAGTTGTTATATATTTTATAAATAAGGTCATATTTTTTAGAATTCAAACGAAAACAAGGGATATTTCTAGAGAGGAGCTTCTATCAATCGACACTTATTCGAGTTAGTTGGATTTGATAAATAGCTACCACTTTTGAGGGAATGATGGAGAACTTACTATTCTTTTTTCCATTTCTCAGCCAACAAACACTTCATAATTCAAGACTGCTATATACAGATAAAGGAACAAAAATCATTCTCCAATATGGGCACGCAATAATGAGTCACTCATCAATCACAGGCAAGTTACTTGCCAAAAATTATAGGAGGACATCATAATGAAAAAACTGATGATTATCGCTTTCTTAACTGTTGCTATTCTTATCCCACTGTATTCAGCAGGAACAAGAGAAGCTTCGGTAGATGAAAATGCACCAGTAACAATTGAGTTCTGGCATGCAATGAGTGGAGACCGTATTGATCTCATCCAAGGAATTGTAGATGATTTCATGAAGGAGAATCCTAACATTACGGTAAATGTTCAGTATTCAGGATCATACAACGAAACGCTAAATAAAGTAGTTTCTGCCTATAAGGCGGGAAATGCTCCAAGCGTATTCCACTTGTATGAAGTCGGTACATTAGGAATGATTAAGAGTGGGATGGTTGTAGCAGTTGATGAACTTGCTACAAAATTCAACAGCCCAATCAATTGGGATGAATTCTTTGTTCCAGTACAAAGTTATTATAAGTACCAAGGACAACACTATTCAATGCCTTTCAACTCATCAACACCTCTTGTTTACATTAACAAGACGCTCTTTGAGAAAGCGGGACTAGACCCTAATAACCCACCAAAAACGTTTAGTGATATTCGAAAGGCCGCTTTAGCTCTTAAAAAATCAGGTATTGACACCCCAATTACATGGAACCTTCATAGCTGGTATTTTGAACAGATGCATTGCTTACAAGATGCCCCATTTGTTAACAATTCAAACGGACGTGGCGAAGATCTTCCAACAAAAGTACTTTTCAACCAAGAGGCTGGAGTAAAAATCTTAGAATGGTGGATCGGTATGTATAACGATGGACTATTTATGGATGTTGGTCCAGGCTGGTCAAATCATAGAGCCGCATTTGGTTCTGGCGAGGCTGCAATGATTATGTCTTCATCTTCCGATGTAAATTTGCTAACTAAAACCTTAGCAGATAAAGGAAGGGAACTCGGAACTGGATATCTTCCTCGCCCAGAAGGGGCAACCGGTGGTGTGGCTATTGGTGGAGGATCATTATGGCTCACTCAAAATCATACTCCAGAAGAAGAGCTTGCTGCACTTAAGCTAGTAACATATATTTCTTCTGACAAACCTCAAATGGCATGGCATAAGGGAACAGGATACTTCCCGGTAAGGACAACTGCTATGGATAAATTGGAAAAGGCAGGATGGTTTGTAGAAAATCCTAACTATAAAACTGCTTTTGATCAGCTTTTACTGAGCCCAGAAACACTCAATACTGCCGGTTCATTACTTGGGGTATTCCCTGCAACAAGGGCAATTGTTGAAGGAAAAATTCAAGAGTGTTACCAAGACAAAGATGTTAAAGTAGCTCTTAATGAGGCTGCAGCGGAGATTAATAGCCTGGTTACTGAATGGAACGAAGTTATTGCACTTTGATAATCTGTATCTAAATCTGCCATTCTCACTCATATGGTAAGGGTGAGGATGGCTTTTTATGGAGTTACTGTATGAGCAAAGCTACATTTCACAGCAAGCTACTTCCTTATGGGTTACTAGCTCCCACTTTTATTATACTTATCGTGTTCTTATTCTACCCCGCCTACAAGACATTCCAGCTCTCCTTTTATAAAGTAAATCCTTTCAGTGGAGCAGCAAAGTTTGCAGGGTTTTACAATTTCCAGAAGATATTTACTAATCCAGTCTACTTAAGGAGCTTTGGACGATCAGCAATATTTGCATTAGGTGTAGTTTTTGTTGGATTAATGATATCTCTTCTACTAGCCCTTCTGTTAAATCAGAAGGTGAAAGGAGCAAGCATATACAGATCATTGCTGATATGGCCATATGCCCTTTCTCCTGCAATTGCTGGTGCGTTATTTAACTTTCTTTTCAACCCTGCTAACGGTCTGGCAATTTATTTAACAGGAATAAGAACATGGCTGATTGAGCCTAATCTTGCACTTTTTGTTATAATTATGGCCGCAACATGGAAAAACTTAGGATATAATATAGTGTTCTATCTTACTGCCCTTAGGAATATTCCAAAAGATGCCCTAGAAGCAGCAGAACTTGATGGGGCTGGACCTATTAGAAGGTTCTTCTCTATCACCTTTACGTTTCTCTCCCCTGCTACATTTTTCTTACTTGTCATGAATACAATTTACGCATACTTTGCTTCTTTTGGACTTATTGACATCCTTACAGAAGGAGGACCTGCTAATGCTACAAATATTCTCATCTACCAACTCTATAAAGACTTTTTTGTAAACTCAAGAGTTGGATATGCTGCAGCAGAAAGCTTGATGCTCTTTATGTTGGTAGTGCTTCTCACTATTATTCAATTTAAGACTACTGAGAAAAAAGTATTCTACCAATGAGGAGGATTGAGAAATGAAACGGACACCCACCCAAACAATACTTTTACACGCAACTCTTATAGTAGCTGTTATCATTATTTGTTTACCTGTCATTCTCGCTTTTATTATTAGTAGCCAAAGTGAAACAGAAGTCTTTTCTTTTCCACCGAAACTTACATTCAGTAATAACTGGGCATATAATTACCAAACAGCATGGAAGAGGGTTAATTTAGGAAGAATGATGCTTAACTCTGCACTCATCGCTTCCATGGTAACAATTGGTAAAATAGCTATTAGTCTTCTTGCTGCATTTGCTTTTACTCATTTTGAATTTAAAGGTAAACAGGCGCTTTTCTTTCTTGTAATTATAACTCTTCTTTTGCCTGTTCCTGTTCGTATCGTTGCTCTTTTTGATGTAGTGAGTGCTTTTGGTTGGATAAATACCTATGCTGGGCTCGTAGCTCCTTTTCTAGCAAGTGCAACAGGAACTTTTCTGTTTATCCAACGGTTTAAGACAATACCCCTTGAACTTATCGATGCTTCAAAAATGGATGGATGCAGACCAATGCAATATTTTTTCAAAGTTTTGCTTCCACTCACAAAGAGCACTATTGGAGCTCTTACCGTTATTGAATTCATCTATGTGTGGAATCAGTACTTATGGCCACTGATGGCAACTAATACTGATAATATGAGGGTTGTCCAAATTGGAATTAAAATGTTAATGAATGCTGAATCTTCAAATAACTGGAGAGTTATCATGGCTGGTGTCATCATGACAATGATTCCTCCACTTCTTATTTTCTTCGTATTACAAAAGAGCTTTATGAAAGGATTTGCCCTTCAAAGTGATAAGTAAGGTGATGAATTCCATCACCTACCGTTTCCTCCCCATTTTCGTACCACAGGCCTCATGGCCTCTGGTATGGGATGGAAACGGTGCTTTCCATCTTCAGTACCTTGTCGATGTCATTCACCCTCTTTGCAGGTTTTACCCTCGACCACATCCCTGATTGCTTACATAAGGCAATATCGCTTCCCACTAAGACAAAAATGACAAAATCCATAGTATTCCTTGACTTCTCAAAATCCAAACATTAAAATTTAATTCGAATCTTATTATCATCAAAAGAAACGGATAAAACTATCCAACTTTTATGATATGAAAGAATATTTCACGAGAGAATAAGGGGACTCATATGAAAAAACTGTTAGCTATTAGTGTTATTCTTGTGCTTTTGACTACTGGGATTTTTGCAGCAGGACAGAAGGAAGCCGTCGTTTCTTCTGGAGAAAAAGGCGTTGGACAACTCAAGATCGTGCTCATCCTCCCAGGACCTATCAATGACCAGAGTTGGAATGCAACCAACTATGCAGGTCTTGTAAAGTGCAATGAGGAGCTTGGAACCAATATGGAATATATTGAGAACGTTCAGGCTTCCGATTATGAGTCAACCTTTCGCAACTATGCAGAGCGCGGTTATGATCTCATCATGGCAGCAGGAACGCAGTTTGATGATGCAGCAAACAAAGTTGCAGCAACCTACCCTGATACCACCTTCTGTGTGGTAAACGGTGCGGTTTCAAACGGTGCCAACGTATCCCCTATTTTCCCCAAGGAATATGAAGCAAGCTTTATCGCTTCTCTTGTTGCTGGAGAAATTACCAAAAACGGGCATTTTGCAACTATCGGAGGATTCCCCAACAATGCAATGATAAAACTGCTTGATGTGTATGAAGCAACTTCGGTTGCCATTGCAAAATCACGCGGCATCAGTGGAGCCAAGGCCAACAGGGCTTTTGCAAACTCATGGGATGATGTTGCTCTTGGAAAGCAGATGGCAGAGACCATGATTGATAACGGAGCCGATGTGATGTTTGTATATGCCAATCAGGTAGGGCTCGGTGCTATCCAGGCTGCCAAAGAAAAAGGAATCAAATTTGTCGGATTCAGCGGCGACCAGACACCAATCGATCCCAATACCGTGGTAGCTTCAGTCGTCTTTGATTTCGAGACCTTCTATACCTGGGCTGTCGAACGTTTTATCGCTGGCACACTTGAAGGAAACACTGTCCATGAGGCAGGTATCAAGGAAAACATATTCAGACCAGTCTATACTGCTAATATCAGCAAAGAGATTCAGGATAAGGTTTCTGTGGGCATAACTAAAGCTATTGCCGGAGAAATTGACTTCGCATCAATGTTCTCAACCAAATAGGAACAAGTCGTTACCGTTGGGCAGGCACAAGCCTGCCCAACCTATGTGCTAAGGAAATGTGCAGAAGGAGCCTCATGTCAGACCAGCCATTCTTTGAATTGAAAGGAATTACAAAAATCTTCTCTAAGGTCATAGCTAACAAGGATGTCTCATTCTCAATCAGGAGAGGGGAAGTTGTAGCTCTGCTTGGAGAGAATGGGGCAGGGAAAAGCACCTGTATGAAAATCCTGTATGGATTATATGGCTCTGATGAAGGGGATATCTTCAAGGATGGTGTCATTCAACACATTCACTCACCGAAAGATGCCATGGCACAAGGTGTGGGAATGATCCAGCAACACTTTTCGCTCGTTGCAGCACATTCAGTGACAGAAAATATCATCCTTGGCGCTGAAAAAGGAAGGATAGACTGGGTTGCCAAACATGAAGAAATCCGTAACTTGGCAAAGAAATACAGCTTTGATATTGAACCCGAAGCACTGATTCGTGACCTTACTGTTGGAGAGCAGCAGAAGGTTGAAATCCTGAAGGCCCTATACCGAAACTCAGAGCTTCTGATAATGGATGAGCCAACTGCAGTACTGACACCACAAGAGGCTTGGAAACTTATGCTTTTCATCCATGAGTTTGTAAAACAAGGGAACTCAGTCTTCTTTATCACCCACAAGATGAAAGAGGTCATGGAAGTTGCAGACCGCATCGTTGTCATGAGAAATGGCAAGGTATACGGAAATGTCCTAAAGACAGAAACCAATGAACGGATGCTCAGCAACATGATGATCGATAGGAAACTTGCTGAGATTCAGGCTCCCGTGTATGAGGAGTCAGAGATCAATACACCCTGCTTGACTGTCTCTCACCTATCCCTACAGCACAAGGGAGAACATCCCAAGTTGGAGGATGTATCCTTCACTCTCCACCATGGAGAGATCTTAGGGGTAGCAGGTGTCTCGGGCAATGGCCAAAACGAGCTTTGCATGACCCTGTGCGGTGCATCACCAGAGGCTACAGGAACCATTGTCCTTGGTGATACCGATATATCAGGATACTCAATCCGACAACGAATTGATGCTGGGATCGGGTATGTCCCCTCTGACCGTCATCGATATGGTATGGTCATGGACATGTCATTAGCTGAGAATATGCTGTTGAAGACAAGCTACAGGACCAACTGGACAAGATTTGGTCTGCTGAAAAAACAGAAAATACAACAGAATGCAAACAAGATTATTGCTGAATTTGATGTAAAGGCAACAGGACCAGATGCTCTTGGAAAGGAGTTATCAGGAGGGAACCAGCAGAAGTATATTGTAGGGAGAGAGATAGCTCATTGTGGTGATATGATCATTTTTGACCAACCTACACGAGGTCTCGACCTTGGTGCAATTTTCAATGTCCATTCCTCAATAATTGCCCAAAGGAAGGAAGGAAAAGGAATCCTCCTCATTTCTACCGAACTTTCGGAGATATTCACCCTTAGCGACCGGATTTTAGTTCTCTACAAAGGCCGTGTACTAGGAATATTCAAACGCGATGAACTAACAACTGAGACGATCGGTTTGTTGATGGCCGGATATGATCCGAAGGAGCAAACTGGTGAACGCTAAAATACGAGATCTGATACTGACAACGTTTCTTGCAATATTTCTCGGACTCTTCCTAAGTGGTCTGATGATTCTGCTTCTTGGGAAAAATCCCTTGACCGCCTTTTCCGTGCTGTTTTCCTCAATATTCAGAGACCGATATACGATCGGGGAGATTTTCGTCAAGGCTACCCCACTCATCTTCACAGGACTTGCCTTCGCATTTACCTTTAAGGCAAGCCTCTTCAATATTGGGGCTCAAGGGCAGTTCTATATTGGTGCGGTTGTCGCGGCCACTCTTTCAATACTATTTCCCTACAGAATCACTATCCTAGCGATGCTTATCCTCGTCCCGCTAGCGGGAGGAGCATGGGGGGCTCTGATCGGATATGCGAAATCCAAGTTCAGTGCCAATGAGTTCCTGGTCAGCATGATGTCTACCTATGTGGCACTTGCAATCATGAACTACCTCTTGAGAACGCATCTTATGGAAAGCAAGGGAGAATACCCTCAGACCGATTCTCTAGTCGAGAAAGTCTGGCTACCCATATTTATTCCAAAGACCAGACTCCATCTCGGATTCATTCTTGCTGTGCTCATAGCCATTGCAATCTGGGTTCTGCTCTACAGGACAAAGTTTGGTTTTAGGTTGAGGGCTGTTGGAATGAACCCCGATGCAGCGTACATGAGTGGAATAAAACCTGGTAAACTGTACGTCGCTGCTTTCTTCATAAGTGGTGCATTGGCCGGAATGGCAGGACTTACTGAAGTCAATGGAGTGCAACATATGCTCGTTCAAGGGTTCAATCCTGAGATTGGAGCCATAGGGATTGGTATTGCAATTTTGGCAAACGCACATCCCATCGGTATAATATTTGCTTCAATTCTGTTCGGAGCCCTACAGGTGGGGGGGACAATTATGGGACAGAGGTCAGGTATCCCGTCTAGCATCATTAATCTGATGCACGGGTATGTCATGGTTTTTGTCATAATTTCCTATGCAATTCGTAGCAAGATGACTATCAGAAGAGACAAACTGCGCTTGCAAAAGGAGACAACCCAGCTATGATCATTACTAATTTACTGGCAAGAGCTCTCATGATGAGCACCCCATTGCTGTATGGTTCCCTTGCAGAAGTGTTCGCAGAACGCTCAGGGATGATGGTCACTGCAATAGAAGGTATCTTCTTAGCGGGAGCATGGGCAGGCTTTGTAGGGGCCTTCCAAACAGGAAGCCTTCTTATTGGTTTTCTTAGTGCCATGGGTGCTGGCCTTTTGGTTTCCATACTCTACGCATATATTTGTGTAAATCTTAAGCAACACCAAATAGTTACTGGAACGGCAATCAATATCTTGGTGATGGGGTTGGTCTCTTTTCTCCATAGGGTGGTATTTGGCGTACCACTTGTCCCTCTCACAGTGCAGCCCCTCCCTATCATTCGGCTACCCTTTCTTTCAGAAATCCCCCTCCTGGGACCGGTCATCTTTTCACAGAATATCCTCACCTACATTATGTTCTTTCTTGTCCCAATAGGCATGTATGTCCTGTACAAGACCTCATTCGGTCTCACTATTCGTTCAACCGGAGAAAATCCCGAAGCTGTAGATGTGGCTGGGATCAATGTGAATCGGGTACGATTCCTCATGGTACTTGTCTCGGGGATTATGGGTGGAGTTGCCGGAGCCTTCTATTCCATTGGATATCTTGGGATGTTCACAACATCAATCATCGGAGGAAGAGGATGGATAGCCTTCGCTATCTGCTTCCTAGGGAATTGGAATCCCATAGGTGTATTTATTGGGACGCTCATATTTGGCCTTGCTGAAGCACTTGCTATCCTCATGCAATCTCAAGGCGGTTCATTCCTTCCCAATGAGATCTTCATAGCCCTGCCATACATCCTTACGATAGTACTCACCATTTCCAGGAAAAGCTTCAATGTACCAGCAAAACTGGGTATAGCATACAGAAAGGAAAATTAGAAAGAGCCTAAGGTATTCTCAATGACTATCACTCTCATGATTGCACTTGCCATAAACTAATGGTTTTTACTCTTAATAGTACTAAGCCCACATGGCCTTTCATCATCATGTTATAGCCAATGCTATATAAACAAAAAAGAAATTATTCTTTGTATTTTTATATTTTTGCAATTCTAAGAGAAACTGGTGGAGGCTGATAGACCATAAAAATATCGCCTCCACCTGTCTACTCAATATTACAGTAGTAAATTAGAATTTCTTATTGTAGATTGCATACTCGTCTTCGTCCTTTTTTTTATATGGTCCTACAGGAGCAAGGCGAGTCATGTAATATTGGGTCTCAATCATGGTATCATCTTTGGTATCAAAAATAATTTTCTGCATTAGGGTAGCCAATTCTATCACTTTTTCTTGATAATCGGGATTGTCAATCTGGTTTACCAGTTCGTGGGGATCTTTGTTCAAATCATACAATTCATCACAATCAAAAGGATTGAAAACATACTTAAAATTATCTTTCCAGGTTATTCTCTGGGTAAACCCATATCTTTGACCAAAAAATTCTGCCATACAGTGCGTATTCTCTCCAATGCCTTTCCCCTCTAGCATATTTTTTACGCTATGGCCATCAATCCTATTGCCTAGAGGTCGACAACCTAGAATGTCCAGTAAGGTCGGTGCAATATCATTACCTGATATATAACCATCACACACACTCGAAGAGGGATTATTATTAGGAAACTTGAAAAATAGCGGTAGCTTATATGCCTCTTCAAAGCAAGGTACCCCTTTTGCAAATAATTTGTGAGATCCCAGCATATCCCCATGGTCGGATAGAAAAATAATCAGAGTATCATCATATAGATTCAAATCCTTAAGCATTTTTAACATTCTTCCAATTTGTAAGTCTACAAGCGTACAATAGCTGTAATAATACCTCCGAATTTTCTTTATATCTTCCTCACCAAAGGTATCCCAAACCTGCTGCAATCGTTTATACTCAAGAGTGGGCAGTTCTCTCGGATTTAAGGCTCTATCGAACCTAAACTGCTGAATATCTTACGTTCAAGAAAA
>JAEINL010000111.1 GCA_016342655.1 Sphaerochaeta sp.
GAATACTAGGAATAAAGAGAAATCAGTGCTTGACAGGAGTCACATCATATGAATGCTTCCACTACTCTCGCTTCGTTAGGGAATCAATTATATGTGTAAAAGGGAATTGTGACTCCGAAGTTGACCAAATGGTGCTGGAATTCCCCATCCTTTCGGATTACAGCAGCCTCTTCTTTGAGGAACTGGGAGGAAAGATGATCTATCTGACCCACGGTCATCATCCAGCTCCCCCAATGCAGGAAGGGGACATCCTGGTGAGCGGACATACACACATACCAGTGGCAACAGAGCAAGAGGGAATCTTTCTGGTCAATCCGGGATCGGTTGCAATCCCCAAAGGGGGCTTCCCTCCCTCATACTGCATATATTCGGAAAGAACCTTCACCATTATGGACTTTGAAGACAACACCCTCATGAAGTTGAGGGTGTGAGAGAACTTTTCTTTTTTCTTCATGTGTTCGTTTTACTTGTTGTTCGCCCTACTTGCTGCTTTTCTTGGGAGGGGCGTTATCCGGGCGAATGACCGTACTATGTCCGGCAAATCTATAGCCATACCCCCGCACCGTCTCGATCCACTGTGAGCCTAAAATGCCCATCTTTGATCGTATGTTCTTCACATGGGTGTCGACGATACGGTCATAACTCTCAAAGCTGTAGTCAAAGCAGTGTTCAAGAATCTGTGAGCGTGTGATCAGGATGCCGCTGTTGCTTACCAGGTAGCTCATGATCCTCCACTCAGCTGCCGTAAGGGGGATCGGGCGCCCATCTATAGCAAACAGGTGGGAGACCTCATCAAGCTGCAAGAAGGAATTTCCCAAAGACCAGGAAGAACCACTGCGGAAGGCAGAGGCGCTCATGTCTATGCGCCTGAACATGGCATGTACACGAAGCACTAATTCCTTTGTCGAGAAAGGCTTGCAGACATAATCGTCAGCACCCAACTCAAAGCCCAGGATGCGGTCACTCTCGGCAATGCGCGTTGTGACAAAGATTACAGGAAAGGTGTAGGTCTGCTTTAGCTTCTTGATAAAGGTGAAGCCATCACCATCAGGGAGAAGGACATCCAACAGCATCAGATCAGGAGACTGTCGGGCTATTGCAACTTGCGAGGTATGCAGATCTTCAAAAGCCTGCACTTCATACCCTGAAAGTTCAAGGTACTGCTTGATGCCTTCCCGGTCTTCCGGATTACCGTCAATGACATACAGGAGTTTCATACAACCTTGCCCATCCTTTGGTTTCTACTATCACGCGAGTGGTGGATAATTATACCCATACTGTGAAGAATATGTCAAACATATATGGTAAAATCGTAAAAATTGCAAATATTCACACCTTTTGCTCACATGAACAACAAACACAACCAAGGGTCTCATATATTGCCAACCCCAAACGATGGCGCTACACTACTTTCTGTGAAGCACCCCTACCCCACATTATTGGTGGATACCCTAATTCTGCTGGTCAGCATTGCAATCCTGCTGCTCATAGCCTCTGCCTCTCTCGGAGGCGGAGGTGGGTATGTAAACGTGGAAAGCCCTGAAGGCTCATTCCGCTACTCTCTGGCAACAGACAGGGAGGTGGTTGCCCACGGGCCTCTGGGAGAAACCCACATCATCATTGAAAGCGGATCGGCTAAGATCATAGACTCCCCCTGTCCCACAAAAACCTGTATACACCAAGGCGCCATATCAACCTCAAGCGGATGGATTGCCTGCCTGCCGAATCAGATCCTCCTTACCATAGTCTCTTCTGCAAACGGAGAGGAGGAGGTTGATGATGTCGCGAACTGAACGCAAGATTGCATTTGTGGCGGCAGCCACCCTGCTTTGCTCAATGCTGGAATTCCTCATACCCAAACCCCTGCCCTTCCTGAGGCTGGGACTGGCCAACCTGCCCATCCTGCTGGTACTTGACATATTTACCTTCAAATCCTTTCTCATCCTGCTCCTTCTCAAGTCCATAGGACAGGGCTTTGTCAGCGGGACGCTGTTCTCCTACCTCTTTCTCATCTCCCTTGCCAGCACACTTTCTAGCGGTCTGGTGATGAAAGGGACCAAAACCCTGTTCAAGAGCAGGGTCTCTTTGGTGGGCTGTAGTATCTTGGGGGCCTCGGTCAGCAACCTCTCCCAGCTAGCGGTCGCCTCTTTCCTTATATATGGGAAGACCATATGGGTTGCCGCCCCCCTTATGCTTGGTATCGGCATTATCAGCAGCATCATCCTGGGTCTTGTTGCACAGCGATACAAGGCCAAAGGCACCCTGATCCCACTTCTGGCCCAGGACAAGCTGACTTTGGAACTTCCCCTCATCGCTGAGCGTGAGCATAACGGCAAGGTAGCCCTGGCCGCTTTGCTGGCCATAGCGGCCATCCTCATCGTGGACAGGTTGGTATTCCTTGCCCTGATCACAATCCTGATGTATCTGCTGCAGACGATAGCCAAGCGAAGGATCAGGGTGGTACCCCCCTTGATGCTCCTGTTCTCTATGCTGTTGCTCAGTCTCTTCGAACCCTATGGGAGGGTACTGCTCTCCTTCGGATCTGTGGCCTTCACCCAGGGCGCTGTTGAGATCGCCCTCATAAAGGCCTTGAGGCTTATCAGCCTCTTGGCAGCGAGCCAGTGCATCAGTGCAAGCAATCCCAAGCTCAGTGCAAAGAACCTTGCCTACATCCCTCTGACTCTGGGGTACTTCACCCTGCTATCCAGTTCCTTCAAGGGTTCAAAGGGTTCATTGGTCCAAAGAGTGGACCAGGCTCTGCTCAACACTGCCTCCGGTAGTGTTGAGGTACACACCAGAAAGGCCACAAGAATTTCAACACCTCTCTTTATCGGTGTTGTTCTGGTTGTTATTGGTATCTCTATTGTTAGCAAACTCACATATTAAAACAGTTTAAATAATAATTATCTAATTTTATACATATTTAATCACGATTAATATTCTTAAGAGATTTTTAATCGTGATTATTTTATGTAATACTACAACATTTTTCCTCTTTCTTCACATAGGGGAGAAAAACCCCTTGACTATATTAGATAATTTTTTATACATTAGAGGTATCAAACAGTCAGGAGCCTATCATGACAAAAAAAGAAACACAATCAGAACTCTTCGAAGGACAACAGGAACTGCAGGAACTTATCGAACGGGTTCACCGCGCACAAGTCAAATTCTCCACCTACTCCCAGGAACAGGTTGATATCATATTCCGTGCAGCTGCCATTGCAGCTAACGATGAACGCATCAGCCTGGCCGTGTCCGCAGTAGAGGAGACCGGCATGGGCATTGTCGAGGACAAGGTCATCAAGAACCACTTCTCAGCCGAGTACATCTTCAACAAGTACAAGGATGACAAAACCTGTGGCATCATAGAAAGTGACAAGGCCTTCGGCATCCAGAAGATTGCAGAGCCCAAGGGTCTGATCTGCGGTATCATCCCCACCACAAACCCTACCAGTACTGCGATCTTCAAGAGCCTTATCAGCCTGAAGACCCGTAACGCCATCATCTTCAGCCCACATCCACGTGCCAAGAAGTGCACCTGTGAGGCTGCCCGGATTATCCTGGAAGCTGCTGTGAAGGCAGGGGCTCCACAAGACATCATCGGTTGGATCGAAGAGCCATCCATCGCCAAGACTGACTATCTCATGAAAAATCCCCTTATGAACCTCATCCTTGCCACCGGCGGACCCTCGATGGTCAAGAGCGCCTACTCCTCAGGCATCCCTGCAATCGGGGTCGGCCCTGGCAACACCCCGGCTCTCCTGGACAAGAGCGCCGACATAAAGATGGCAGTAAGCTCAGTTCTGATGTCCAAGACCTTTGACAACGGTGTGGTCTGTGCATCGGAGCAGGCCATCATCGTCCATAAGGATATATACAACGCAGTAAAGGAAGAGTTTGCCTCCCGCGGCTCATACTTGCTCAACGCTGAGGAGATGGGCAAGCTGCGCCTTGTCATCCTCGATCCCAAGCGCAATAGCGTCAATGCAGCCATTGTCGGGCAGAGTGCACAGAAGGTTGCCCAGATAGCCGGCTTCTCCGTGCCCAAGAACACCAAGGTCCTGATCGGGGAAGTGACCTCTGTGGAGGCTGGTGAACCCTTTGCCCACGAGAAGCTCAGCCCGATCCTTGCCCTGTACAAGTGTGACAACTTTGGAGAAGGGACTGCCATGGCAGCCAAGCTTGTCGCCCTCGGAGGCTTTGGCCATACCAGTGTCCTGTACATAGATGAAGAGCAGCAGGAGAAAATCAATGCCTTCAGCAGGACAGTAAAGACCAGTCGCGTTCTGATAAACATGCCAGCAAGCCAGGGAGCCATCGGGGACATCTACAACTTCCGTCTCGAGCCCTCCCTTACTCTTGGTTGCGGTTCGTGGGGAAACAACTCCATCAGCGAGAACGTAGGGCCCAAGCACCTGCTTAACATCAAGACTGAAGCTGCCAGGAGGGAAAACATGCTCTGGTTCAAACTGCCACCCAAGACCTATTTCAAATATGGATGCCTTCCTCTCGCCCTTGGCGAGCTGAAGGGCAAGAAGCGCGCCTTCGTCATCACAGACTCATTTCTCTTCACCAGTGGCATGGCTGACAAGGTGACCGATATCCTCGATGACCTTGGCATTGAGAACGAGTGCTTCCACCAGGTGAAGCCCGACCCGACCCTAGCGACCATCACCGAGGGGATGAAGGCCATCAACGCCTTCAAGCCCGATGTGCTCATCGGCCTTGGCGGGGGTTCTCCGATGGATGCGGCTAAGATCATGTGGCTGCTCTACGAGCACCCAGAGGTGCAGTTCGAGGGCCTGGCACTGCGTTTCATGGATATCCAGAAGCGTATCTATTCCTTCCCTGATATGGGAAAGAAGGCAGACCTTGTCTGTATCCCCACCACCAGCGGGACAGGGAGCGAGGTGACCCCCTTTGCCATCATCACCGATGAGAAGACAGGCATGAAGTGGGCTATCGCCGACTATGCCCTTACCCCGACGATGGCCATCGTCGACAGTGAGCTTGCCATGGGCCAGCCTAAGGGCCTTACAGCAAGCTGTGGTGTTGACGTGCTCACCCATGCCTTGGAGGCCTTGGCCTCCAGCATGTCCACCGACTACACCAATGGCTTGAGCCTTGAGGCAGCTAGGGTTATCTTCAAGTACCTTCCGACAGCGTATCGCGATGGAACCGACAAGAAAGCCCGTGAAAAGGTCCACAATGCCTCAACCATTGCAGGCATGGCCTTCTCCAATGCCTTCCTAGGGCTGTGCCACTCGATGGCCCACAAGCTGGGGGCCGCTTTTCATGTTCCTCATGGAATGGCCAATGCCCTCTTGCTCTGCAACACCATCAGGTACAATGCCACGGACAACCCGACCAAACAGGCCTCATTCCCCCAGTATGAGTACCCCTCTGCTGTCAGTAGGTACGCCAGGGCTGCCGACTACATTGCCATGGAGTTGAACGACCAGGAGAACACCCCGTACATCACCATCTCACCTTCCTCCACACAGGCACAGAAGGTTGAGGCTCTGGTCGAAGGGATTGAAAAGCTGAAGAAGGAACTGAACATACCCTCTTCCATCAAGGAATGGGGCGTGGATGAGAACGAGTTCCTCGATGCTGTGGACAAGCTTTCGTTCAATGCTTTTGATGACCAGTGTACAGGGACAAACCCCCGTTACCCCCTGATCAGTGAGATCAAGCAGCTCTATCTGGACAGCTTCTACGGAAGGGCTTGGAAAGAGGACTGACAACCTAGGGAAATCTTAGGTTAGAAAATACAGAACAAACTATGCTCTTGTAGGGGGATGTCCATTGTGACATCCCCCTACTCTATATTCTCCCCACCCTATTTCATATTCTCCTCAATGGTAAAAGCAACCGTAAGACTACATGATTATAAATCATCATATTTATTACTTTAAATCTATATTTTGATATATTTATTCACTAAAGATACTTTATGTTGTATTTTCTGTGTTTCGTGAGTATACTTATCCTGAAGTGAGGGTTACACAGATGCAACTGCAGGAATATCTCAGCGATGAAGCAATCCTTACGGAATTGGGGTCCCGGCTGGCACGGCTACGTATTGAGAGTGAACTCACCCAGGAAGAACTTGCAACCAGGAGCGGGGTATCAAAACCCACCGTTGCTCGACTGGAACAGGGCATGCCAGTACAAAGCACAACACTGATCAGGGTCTTCCGAACTTTGAATCTCCTCTCCTCTCTCGATGGTGTCATACTAGCCGAATCAATTCGACCTATGGACACCCTTCTGCAACAGGGGAAGAAAAGACAGAGGGTGAGAAAGTCGGGAGAGCATGCCGGACCCAAGCCAAAGAAACCTTTTGTGTGGGGTGATGAACGATGAACACCCTAGCTGAAGTGAGACTCTGGGATACCAGGATCGGGGCTGTACAGCTAATCAGTGGACGAGACCTTGGCGTGTTCCAGTATGACAGGGACTTTCTTGCAAGCAACATCGGGGTGGCCCCTTTGCAGATGCCATTGGCTGCCACGCCCTATTCTTTTCCAGAATTGTCCAAGGAGACCTTCCACGGACTACCAGGGTTGTTATCAGACAGCCTTCCCGATGCCTTTGGAAATGCCGTCATCCTCACTTGGCTAGCCCAACAAGGCCGGTCACAATCAGACTTCAATGCCATTGATCGGCTTTGTTACACAGGAACAAGAGGGATGGGAGCTTTGGAGTACTATCCACTCATAGAAGCAAACCAACCTTCTGCAGTATTGCATGTTGACCGTCTGGTGGAACTTGCCTCCCAAATAGTACAAACAAGGAAATCCCTGTCTGTACTTTCTGACCCAAAAGATATGGACCTCGACAAACATGCATTCAAGCAAATACTACAGGTAGGCTCCTCTGCCGGTGGGGCAAGGGCCAAAGCTGTGATCGCCTATAATCCCAAAACCCATGAGACACGATCAGGGCAGGGGCCGGCACCTGCAGGATTTGAGTACTGGCTCTTGAAATTTGACGGCATCACAGGTAATGGGGACAAGGATGTTTCTGATACTAAAGGCTTCACCCTGATAGAGTATGCCTATTCCCTGCTTGCCAAGAAGAGCAATATCACCATGGCCGAATGCCGTCTGTTCCCCGAGAATGGGAGAAACCACTTCATGACCAAACGGTTTGACCGTTTGGATGATGGGCAGAAGGTTCATATGCAAAGTCTGGGGGCTATGGCCCATTTCGACTATACCCTTCCTGATGCCTATAGTTACGAACAAGCCTTCCAGGTAATGAGCCGTTTGGGTATCGGACAAGAGAGCATCGAACAATTCTTTAGGAGAATGGTGTTCAATATTGTGGCAAGGAACCAAGACGACCATGTAAAAAACATTTCGTTCCTCATGGACAGACAAGGGACTTGGAGCCTTGCCCCTGCATACGATCTTACCTACAGCTATAGGCCAAACAGCAAATGGGTCTCCAAGCATCAAATGAGCATGCAAGGAAAGAGGGATCAATTTACCCTTGAAGACTTCAAGGAGTGTGGAAAGCAGGTCAATCTGGTCAGAGGCCGTGCATTGGCTATAGTACAAGAGGTTTGCGAAGCGGTAAAAAGCTGGAAGGATATCGCTCAGAATGTAGGTATTGAAGAAAGAACAACTGAGTATATATATAACCAATTCAGACTTTTTAAATAATCATAATTGATTCTTTAAGTTTCTATTATGCATATAATTTATCTTATATGATTATTTATAATTCACTATTGCAATCTCCAACAAACAGCAGGATGCAAAGGAAACTGGGGGAGGGAATTATTCTGCCACTCTCCAATTTTCCACCTGTACAATACAATCTTCTTACACTACTATACAGCCATGTTTGACTGTAAACTCATTTGTACCGATATAGACGGGACGTTGCTTGATACCAACCACCAGATATCCGCTGAAACCAGGCGGGTAATCACCAAGGCCTACAATAAGGGCATTACCATTGCCCTGGTTAGCGGCAGGAAGGCCTCGAGCCTTGAGCTGCTGCAGAAGGATCTGGGCATTACAGGTCCCCTTGGCTGCTACAGCGGAGCCCTTGTGATTGATGGGGGGAAGACCCTTGCATCACACCCCATTTCCTGGGAAGCGACCCAGCAGGTGCTCGCTTTTGTAGAGGGCAAGGGGCTTGAGTCGTTTATCTACACAGACAGGCGTTGGTATATACACAAGCAAAGTCCCTGGATGGCCTATGAGACCTCTGTATCCAAGACAGAGGGAAAGGTTGTCCCTTTTGATGAACTTCCTGGTCATTGTGCAAGCAATGGGGAAACACCCTACAAGCTGTTGTGCATGAGCGAGGATCCTACAGTCGTCCTGAAGATGGAAAGCCTGTTGCAGGAGAAGTTCTCCTCCCAGTTCAACATCTACCGATCGGGACCCAGGTACTTGGAGATTTCTGCAAAGGGTGTGGATAAGGGCCTAGCCCTCATATCTATCTGCAAAGCCTATGGCTACGAGACAAGTCAGGCAATGGCCATTGGGGACTACTATAACGACCTGGGGATGCTCAAGGTTGCCGGCTACTCAGTCGCTATGGCTAACGCTCCGGATGATATCAAGAGCCATGCCCATGCGGTTACCGCTTCCAACAGTGAGGACGGTCTGGCCAAAGCGATCGAGGCCATCCTATGAAATGGCGGGTGGAGAATCCCCTCGCCATTTACAAGGGCTTGAACCAGCCCATATATGTACTCTTCATAGCAACGATGATCAATGGAGTGGGGATTTTTGTCTACCCCTTCCTTGCCCTCTACCTTACCCGAAGGCTTGGTTATTCAGCGCTTGAGGCGGGGACCTTCATGACCATTGCATCAACGCTGTATGTACCGGGGTCCTTCATAGGAAGCAAGCTTGCTGACAAGATAGGAAGAAAACCCGTGATGGTCATAGCCCAATTGCTTATGGACGGATGCTTCATCCTCTGTGGGTTCTGGGAGGGAAGCACATTGGTCCCCTTCTTCATCCTCCTGGCTCTCTTCTTCGATGGGGCGGTAGACCCTGCGAGGGAAGCCCTCAAGACTGATGTGACAACTATAGAGAACCGACAGGTTTCTTTTTCCCTCATCTATCTTGGTCATAATCTGGGCTATGCTTTCGGCCCAATCATCGCCGGCTATCTTTTCTATGCCAACCCAAGATGGCTGTTCTGGGGGAATGCCTTGGCAGGCATTCTTTCCATCCTACTGGTACTGTGGAAGATTAAGGAGACAAAACCTTCGAAGGAACTTCTCCGAGAGAGCCTGGAATGGAAAACTACAGAGAAGGGAGAAGAGGGGGGTATCATCAAGGCCCTACTGACAAGGCCAAAGCTACTCCTCTTTGCCCTTTCGGTCACCTTCTTCAGCTATGCCTACAGCCAGACGCTCTTCGCCCTACCCCTGCTGACCACTGAC
>JAEINL010000112.1 GCA_016342655.1 Sphaerochaeta sp.
TGACTTCATACCATCATAATAACAAGTCTAATTCTTGAGAATTTGGGAGGGCTGGGCTTAAGTTGTGAACATTGATATAGAAAGTAAAAGGAGAACGATTATGAAGAAAGTACTTGTATTGCTTATGGTACTGCTCTTTGCAGGAAGCTTCCTGTTTGCAGCAGGCTCTAGTGAAAAAGCTGTTTCTGACAAGGCCATTACCCTTAAGGTAGCAAACTATGCACTCTTGGAGAGTGGGTACGAGCAGTTCTGGAAAAACATTAAGACGAACTTTGAGGCAAAGAACCCCACTATCAAGATCGAGTGGGTAACTGCGCCCTATGGTGAGATTGTGAACCAGGTCGTCAACATGGCCGGAGGCGGGGACATGGTGGATGTCATCTTCGGAGAGATTGGCTGGGTCCCAGGTCTTGTCGATACAGGCCTCGCCGCTCCCATTACCGATATCCTCTCACCTGAGTTCGTCAACGACTTCTTTCCTGACGTGCTCAAGTCCTTTGAAATTGATGGCAAGCCCTATGGCATTCCCTTGTATGTATCACCGTATGTGCTCTACTACAACAAGGACCTCTTCAAGCAGGCAGGCCTCGATCCCAACAAGCCACCCAAGACATACACTGAAATGCTTGCCTATGCTGAGAAGCTCTCCAAGCTGAAGGATTCCAATGGGAACAAGGTATTTGCATTTGGGCAGACAACCGCCTCGGTCCCTGTCTCAGGTTCCTCGATAAATGCCATGATCTTCAACTTTGGAGGCCAAGTCCTCGATGCACAGGGCAAGCTCTCTGTAGACAATCAGGGGTTCCGCGATACCATATCCATGCTGCAGGTACTCGACCAGAAGGGCTACAACCCGCAGAATGCCAAGCTGAAGGACATCAGAAACCTCTTCGCCCTTGGCCAGCTGGCCATGTACTATGACCAGTCCTGGGGATTTAATGGTGTGCAGTCGATCAACCCAAAGGCTAAAGATTTCACTGCTTCTGCAGAACCTCTCAAGGGTGGGTCAGGTAGTGGAGAAAGTCTCTTGCAGGCACACTGCTTTATCCTGATGGACAACGGGGCGGCCCAGCGTGATGCTCTTTCGAAGTTTGTTGAGTATGTCATTTCCGAAGAGGTACTCAGCGATTATCTCAGAGATATCACTCCTGCCTATCCTGCCAAGAAAGCTATGGCTAATATGGAGAGTGTGGCAAACAATGGAGTCCTAAAGGGTGCTTCTCCTGCCGCCGGAAGAGTCCGGGCGCAGACTATCATCCCTCAGATCTCCGCATTGAACTTGGAACTGTGTTCTCTTGCCCAGGCTGTAACAGTCGGCAAGCAGGATGTCTCTTCTGCCATTGAGAAGTTCAAGACATCTGCTGTAGTGAAAATCTCTCAGTAAGTAGTGTTGAATTACACAAGGGGGTTGGGTTTTCCAACCCCCTTGCCTTAAGACAAGGAGGGCCGGTCGTATGAAAACCAAAACACTGTCCAGCAGGAAGAGTGATTCGCTCTTTTCCCTGATCCTCGACTTGCCGGCGTTCTTTCTCCTGGCTGGTTTTATCGTAGTCCCAATTATAGATTCGGTGATAAAGAGCTTTCAGACCTTTGGGATCAAGAATATCATCACCAAGAAACCCGGGGTGTGGAATGACTTTGCAAACTATCTGTACCTCTTCAAGACAGATGACTTTACCGGTGCTACGTTGCACACCTTTTCCTTTGTCCTAGGAGTTGTCATCGTTCAGTTTATCCTGGCAATCCTGCTTGCGCTGATCCTCAACTCCAACATCAAGGGTGCCCGTTTCATGCGCAGCATCATGATGACCCCGTGGGTAGTCCCTACGGTTATCTCTGCCCTTATCTGGATGTGGCTTTTCCAGCCCCAGTACGGGCTGCTCAAGTACCTGGTCTCGGTAGTAACCTTCGGACAGGTCAATGACTTTGCAATTCTGAACAATCCTTCCACCGCCCTCTCTGGGGTGGCTCTAGCCGCCTTATGGAAACAGATTCCCCTGATGACCTTGCTATTGCTTGCTGGGCTGCAGAATGTCCCCCAGGATATCTCCGAGGCTGCCATGATCGACGGTGCTGGAAAGGTCAGGCGGTTCTTTTCCATCATTCTGCCTTACCTCAGTCCTGTCATCAAGGTATCGGTGTCGATGTCCATCATCGAGAACTTCAAGCAGTTCCCTCTCTTCTGGACTATGACCGGAGGTGGGCCGAACAACGCCACTACCACCTTGGCAGTCCTAAGTTACCGTGAAGCGTTTGTCAGCATGAACCTGGGTATCGGTGCTGCTGTAACCACTCTTTGGATGCTGCTGATGATCATAGTCATCTTTGGCTACAACAAGCTCTTCAGAGTACAGGAGTTCTGATGAAAACCACGATGAAATCCGATTCTAAGATTTTCTCCTTCTTCAAGTACGTCGCCCTGGTTGGGATCCTGCTCTTCTTGCTGTTTCCCCTCTACTGGGTGCTTATCACAGCCTTCAAGACAAACATGGAGGCCTACCGTTATCCCCCTACGTTCTTTCCTAGGGTTCCTGTGCTGGACAGCTTTATCAGCCTGTTTAGGGAAAACAACCAGTTTTTTGTCTACTACAAGAACAACATCATCGTCTCCTCTGTGGTGGCGTTGCTGTGTTGTGTCATTGCCATATTCTCAGGCTACTCGCTTGCACGGTTTAAGAACCAGTGGAACAAGTGGTTCTTTGCTCTCTTGCTTGCCTCCCAGATGTTCCCGGTTATCAGCCGCATGATCTCTCTCTACTCAATCATGGGCAAGCTTGGTATAATCAACACATTGGGGGGACTCTCCCTTGCCTTGCTTGCTGCGCAGGCACCGTTCTGTATCATCCTGATGTCGAGCTTCTTTGCCGGCATTCCCAAGGAAATCGAAGAGGCTGCCTATGTCGACGGCGCCGGAAGATGGCGAATTCTCTTCTCCATTGTCACCCCTCTGGTTAAGTCCGGTCTGGTTGCAGTAGGGATCTATGCGTTTCTCATGACCTGGGATGACTACCTGCATGCAGCGACACTTATCCAGGCTGATGGTAAGCGAACCCTCTCTGTAGGGATCGCCTTGAGGTATCTGGGGGAACTTTCCTATGACTGGTCGCTGGTCAACACTATATCGATAGTGGGAACCATTCCCGTAGTATTGCTGTTTTTCTTTTTCCAGAAATATATGATCAAAGGCCTGGTGGCCGGAGCCGTCAAAGGCTGATGGAGTGTACAATGCCTAGACAAGTTGTGTTTATAATGACCGATACCACCCGCAAGGATATGGTGGGGTGTTATGGGAACGAGAAGATGAAAACCCCTCATCTGGATGCGATGGCACAAGAGGGTATCCGCTATGAGAGTGCATACACCACACAGCCTGTGTGTGGGCCCGCACGATCGGCAATCTTCACTGGTACCTTTCCCCATTCCAATGGGGTGGTAACCAACTCTGTCCCCTTAGGGGAGAGTGTGAAGACAATTGGACAAAGATTGAGCCAAAAGGGCATCAAGTGTGCCTATACAGGGAAATGGCACCTCGATGGATGGGACTACTTTGGTAATGGGATCTGCCCCGAAGGGTGGGATGCAGAGTACTGGTATGATATGCACCGCTATCTCCTTGAGCTACGTGATGAGGACCGTGTCCGTTCACGCCATGCAGATACCTCCTTTGACGAGGACTGGGACGAGAGCATGACCTATGCCCACAGGGTTTCTGACAAGGCTCTCTCATTCTTGGAGAAGAACGGGGATGAGGACTTCTTCCTTACCGTATCCTATGACGAGCCTCATGGCCCGTGTATCTGTCCCCCACCGTTCAATACGATGTATGAGGGTTTCTCCTTTGAGGACAATGAGACCTTTCATGATACCTTAGAAGACAAACCCCTATTGCAGAGACTCTGGGCAGGGGAGGACCTTGATAAGAAGCCCTCTGAACTGAACAAGAGTTCAAAGATGCTCTCCCTCTTCCTTGGGTGCAATAGTTTCGTGGACCAGGAAATCGGACGGGTGCTGGACAAGATATCCGCACTAGCCCCTGAGGCCTTGGTCATCTTCACTTCTGACCATGGCGACATGTTGGGCTCTCACAGGTTGCAGACTAAGAACGCCTGCTTCTACAAGGAGATTGCAAACATACCTTTGCTGATTAAGGCAGGGAAGGGGACTGAGAAGAACAGGGGCGTTGTAGTCGAGTATCCAGCCTCCCATATTGATGTATCCCCCACCATCCTGGACTACTTTGGCCTTGAAGTACCCAAGACCATGGAAGGGGCGAGCATGCTCTCCCAGATCGAAGACCCAAGAGTGAGGATCAACGAGCATGTATTCTGTGAGTTTACCCGCTATGAAGTTGACCACGATGGCTTTGGTGGCCTGCAGATGATGCGTAGTGTCACCGACGGAAGATGGAAGCTTTCGATCAACCTGATGGACACCGACGAGCTCTATGACTTGGAAAACGATCCCCACGAGGTGAAGAACCTGATCAATGTCCATAAAGCCAGCAAGGTTCGTGATGAGCTGCATGATGCACTGATCAGGCACATGGACGAGACCCGAGACCCCTACCGTGGGTACCAGTGGATGGTCAGGCCCTGGAGAGGGGGGAAGATTCCCTCCTGGCAGAACAGCGGTTTCACCAGACAACGTGAGGATGATGAGTATGAAGAGAGACAGTGGGATTATGATACAGGTCTTCCTATGAAGGAAGCTGTGAGGAACAAGAAGCTGTATGATGTGAAGAAATGAGGAATATCTGTATCGATTTTCACTGGGGCAGCACGCTCGGATCCATGTAAGCGTGTTGCTCTATTTTGACAAGCGTAGTAAAACTGTTTGTATAAAGATGCAATTGGAGTTCTCCGCTGCAGGTTTTAATAATTTTGGGCCTGAAAAACATACCGTTAGGATTAAAATCTGACGTGCTTTCATTGTACAGTGTTACCCGTATTTCTGGAGGCATTCTACCCTGTAAGAGCCCTTGTAATGCAGATTCCCAAGTTGGTGTGACGTTCAAGTGAATGCTTTTCTTCCTTGATGAAAGACCAGGATCCCAAATAGCTTCCCCCAATCGAGAAAGAGGAATTTGATATGAACTTCACAAAATCCGGTATATTTGAACCATACTTTTTTGCAAATTTCAGTGAATCCCTTTCCTTTTCCTCATCAGTGGGATTGAGCTTGTCATACAGCACATGATCCAGATTGCAGGACATGAAATACACCTGATAGGGAATGTCGTTAAGCCTTTGGGTTGAGGATATCTTGTTGATACAAGCACGCTTTGTCATGTTGCGGTTGATGATCCCCTGAACATTGGCAGTACGGATTTCCGTCAATGAATAGATGGGTTTCTTTGCTGATACATCCTCAATAATCACATCATCAGGGATGTAGGCTCCATCCATATCCACGATGTGAACGATTTCCTGGAAATGCATCTTGGTAAAGTGGTTAGCCTTCATGTAGGTTTCGAGAATTTTTCCAAGCATTGCAAGAATTGTCGAAGAGCCTGCTCCTTTTGTTGTAGTAACATCGCCGTGTGTAATATGGACATGCACAGTATTCTTGTCATACATCCGGTGCAGAAGAACACCGAGCGCTTCATCATCTGAAGGTCCCTCTACAATCACAAATACAATCTTTTTACGAGCCACAGTATTCACCAGCCTCTCTGAACGCAAGCGCTATATCAGCATTGTTCGTATGATCGTAGAGCTCCATATCCTGTTCCCCGAGCATGATATCCCTGAAGTAGAAGTCGCGAAGGTTATTGTTATCCTTTACGTTCGTCATGCGGGTGTAGCGGTTTTGAGGGTTTGTTGTCGTGAATGCGATGAACCCGCGGTCCAGTGTCTCAAGTGGACGGAGGTTGTGTGAGGTGAAGATCAGCTGTCCTTTCCCCCTCTCTGAGATGATGCTGAGCAGTTCTCCAAGAAGATACTCGAAGACCCCAGAATCAAGTTCATCTATAGCCACAGTGATGGACGACTGATTGTAGACGACGATGAGAAGCTGGAGGATGGAGACGATCTTCTTAATACCCTCAGACTCATAGTTGAAAGGAATCTCCCTGCTGTTCTTGTGGGACATAAGCTGGATGCGGCTTCCCTTTTCACCGTTCTCAAGAACCTGAGTACCCAAGTCCTTGATGTGTATGGTAAGTCCGGGAATTATCTGTTTTAGTATCACATTCATGGTTTTAATGACTTTTATGACTACGTCCTTTGCCTTCTGTGGTATCAAGGCTGGTTCATTGAGAGGAATCATCATCGAGCCTATGGCACCCAAGTTCTCTGCTCCAAATTTGAAGACCAATGGCTGTGCATTTAGGCTTATAAGGCCGGAATTGGTGGTATTGATGACAAAGAGTTCGTGGTTCCCGAAGTTCACCAGGCTTTCTAAGAGACTTGCATAGAAGGAAAGTTCCGGCTCAGAATTTGCTGATTGCTTAAGCGTTCTTCTGACAGCATCCAGTAACTCCCTTGAGAACACGAATGAACGGGATTGGGCGCTTGAAAGTTTTTTAGCGACTTGGAGGTTCATATCAGTTTCCTTGTTATTTCCAACCAAAAGCAGTTTCTTTGGTTTGGGAAGAAACAATTCTGTAGTATCCGTATCAACAAGCTTACCTATCCTGATTGTTTTATCACTCAGAATCGGACACTTGAGGAGTTCATTGAATATGCACACCCGTTTCCTCTGTCCAGCAGGTTGGATGGAATCAACATTCCGTCCAGAAGTATCCGAGACCGACCTTATGCTGAACTGGTATGACACAGTAGAGGTCTCCTCAGGTGTCTTTACAACAAAATTATACAGAAACGTAGCGACATCTGAATCAACGTTGATATAAGCTGCAAATTTCTCTGGAATTGTACTCCCGCAGAGAGCGTGGTTGAGAAGTTCCAAAGCATCTATCAATGCGGTCTTTCCTGAACCGTTTTGTCCATACAGACCCGTAATGCTGGCCCTGTAATCCTTTCTCGTGTTTTCGAAAGATAGTGATCCTTCGATCACATTCTTGAAGTTGTGGATTGTAATACCAGCAATTCTGACTGAAGTCGGTTTCATAGGGTAATCCTCCAATTCATTATGCATATAAAATGTCATGATTTAGATTAAAAGTCAATATAAATAATAAATATTGCACATTATGTTCCAATATTTGAATACATACTTTATAAATCAGCATTTGAATCTATTATATGTTGCGGAAGGTGGGTAGGACCTCAGCGTCAGGGATTCAATCCTTAGAGATTGTTTCCAATTTACTCGTGCACAGCGATTATGCACGTGTGTATGATGTAAAGCTTGTAAGGCCCTGGAGGGAGGGGAAGATTCCCTCCTGGCAGAACAGCGGTTTCACCAGACAACGTGAGGATGATGAGTATGAAGAGAGACAGTGGGATTATGATACAGGTCTTCCTATGAAGGAAGCTGTGAGGAACAAGAAGCTGTATGATGTGAAGAAGTAAGAGAAGGCTGTTCCCGATTCTTTCTCACGTACCAGCTGTAGGTCTTTGCCTGAAGGTAAAAGTCCTACAGCTTTTTATTGTTTATGGGGAATATGCATACAAGTGGATTGTATTTGTTGTTTACCATACAACTTTGAATAAAAATGGACAATTTCTGTATTGTGTTATCACTGAGCCATGATACGCTTAGGTAACAAACCAGAAACCATGGAGGTTCTCATGAAAAAGACTGTTCTCGTATTGTTAGTTGTGCTCATTTCCTTTGGAACGTTGTTTGCAGCAGGAAAAGCTGAAGCGAATGTAGATGCGTGGCCACAAGATGCCGTTACCGTTATTTGTCCTTGGGCTGTTGGCGGAGTGGCTGACATGGTTAACAGAAAGGCCGCTACCTTCGGTGTCGAGGTATTGGACAAGCCAATCTTGGCAACCAACGAATTGGGTGCTGGAGGCAACGTAGCCCTTACAAACTATCTGAAGAATGAGGCAAACTCCCTCAATCTCATTTTTGGGGCAGAAGGTGCTTTCTCCATTGCTCCAAACGTAGATGGTTCTGATGCCATCCAGTTCTCTTATGATGATTTCGTTCCTATTCTCAATCTCTATTCTTCGATTTTCGTCCTCACCTCTGATGCATCCTTGAACATCACGGACCTTGATGCCCTCAAGGCCTATGCCCAGGGGAAGAGACTTAAGGTTGCCGTAAACGGGATTGCTGGTTCTGAAGCCTTCCTTGCCATGGCTCTTGCCAAGGATTTGGGTATTACCCTAGAACTGGTAAGCTACAACGGTGCAAACCTTGCCCTCGATGCAGCTGCAAAGGGTGAGACCGAATTCGCCATTTCTCACCAGTCCCAAGCTAGGGGCAGTGTAGAGGGCGGTATTCTTAAGGCTGTTGTGGTGTTTGATGAAAAAGGGGTGAACAACGAAGTCTACAAGAATGTTAAGGGCGTAGGCGAATATGGCTACTCCGCATATTTTAGAAACAGATGCTTCGTCATGGCCCGTAAGGGAACCGACCAGAAGATCATCGACAAGGTACGCAATGCCTATCTGACCATCTTGCAGAAGCCTGAGATTATTGCCTTCTACAAGACACTGATGATTGAAATTGATCCTATTGATGGGACTCTGATGGACAAGCATGTCTCATCTGTTGCCTCAATCGTCAAGGCAAACATATAGTAATCAGACGAAACGATTGGAACGGGTCTTCTTGTGCAAGAAGGCCCGCTCCAATGAAAGGTATCAATACCCCAGGGCAAGCCCTGGCCCCAGGAGGCGTTGCCTCCTTTTCCGCCCCAAGGGGCGGGGTATCTCACCTTGCTTTCCCGGCACTCGCTCGGTAATGGAACCATGGTAATGCTTCCGCTACTCTCGCTTCGTTGGGGAATGAAAAGGGGACCATATGCATAGTTTCCTACGGATGCTCAAGAGCGTAGATAGAAAGATCGATCAGGTAGGTGAGAGCCTCGAGGGTAAGAAAGCCAATTTTTCCCCATCGCTTGTTGGCCCTTGTATTTTCCTTGCGTTTGCTGTGGCAGCTTTTCTTCTTATGCCAAGCCAGGTAAAGGTGCAAGAAAACATGGCTACAACAGCAAGGACGTTTCCAACGTTGCTCCTGCAGATCATGATTGCTGGCTCGGTACTGCTTTTGGGCACAGAGATTGTAAAGATTATACGAAAAATGCAGATTGAAGTGGTGGAAGTGGAGCTTCTTACAGAGATAAAGGCAGTGGTTATTCTCCTTTTGCTTGTCCTGTATGCCCTGCTGATGCCTCTTGTTGGCTTTATAGTAAGCTCTCTTTTGTTTTCGATTGCAATGCTCTACTACTTTCGGATTAAAAAAGTCTCGTACTACCTTACTCAAGAGTGGGCAGTTCTCTCGGATTTAAGGCTCTATCGAACCTAAACTGCTGAATATCTTACGTTCAAGAAAA
>JAEINL010000113.1 GCA_016342655.1 Sphaerochaeta sp.
ATCATCATATCCTCCAACGATTATCATTGTCGGATATTGTTCATGATCTTTGTAGGGGGCTCGAATTTACGCTTACCCTTCACATACTGGATATCCGTGCTAAACTTAGAAACACCCCCGTAAGTACGGGGAAAACTCCTGCATTCTCCAATTGTTTCAAAATATGAAAGAAACACCCCCGTAAGTACGGGGAAAACTCCACTGAACAGGAACCATCTTGCTCTTAGAGAGAAACACCCCCGTAAGTACGGGGAAAACGAATATCAATAAAACCAAACTCAATACCCCAGAGAAACACCCCCGTAAGTACGGGGAAAACACTGACATATAGTGTTATATCATTTATGTAGCTACCACATCTAGTGGGGTTTATCCTGCTCTAGTTTTTCAAAAATCAGTTGTAATCCATCTATTGTTGATATTTTCCGCTTGGTATCTCCCATACCCCATATTTTATAAAAGGGAGGTGTAGATATTCTTTGAAATACTATTAACCCAGAATTTTCTCTGCAATTCTCAAACAGATAGCTGATAACACGATCAGCAACAGCATCATTTATTCCTGAAACAAAAACATTCGCTCTTGGCTCAACAAACCAGAGTTTCATCCGTCCCCTTACAGCTGGCGGCAAGTCATTTGCTATCACTACCACCATTCTTACATTCCTAATACAGTTTTTATATCAGTGCCAATTCTACCCAGTAGATCCATTTCAATCACTCTCTTGCGAAACTCTTCTGCAACCTTGTATTTGTTGTATTGACCGCATAATTCCATGGTCAGAAAAAAGGCCAAGTCAATACACAATTCTTCCTTGTAAAGATCAGCCATATCATATACAAAGGGCATCGGACTACCAGAATGTACGAAACCGATATGCGGTGAAAATCCCATGGAATAAATTGCTGAAGTAAGTATTCCATATAGTGCAGCATTCGCAGAAGTCAGTATCCTATTTGTAAGATCACTTAGTTCAAACTTACCAGGGACATAATTACGACCACTCCATCCTACTTTATATTTCTGTGCATATGCATCATACAATGCACGTACCCGTTTCCCCTCCATACCCATCAGTTCCTTCAAAGTCTTTGCATTCACATCATCATCTGGGAAACGTTTCAAAAACATTCTTCTCGCAATTTCTAGTCGCTTTTTTTCATTTGCAGCCAATTCCATTTGGCTACGTAGATTTTTAGTATTGGCTGTGGGGCATTGTCCAACTGCATAGAACAATAAACTATCCTCCCCTACCCAGCAAACACAACAGTTAGAAGCTGCCATGACTTTGATAGCTTCATGCGTCACACTAGTTCCAGGCCCCAAGAGCAGACAGTTTATGGTGGCCACGGGGAGGCGTACCAAATTGCCTTCATAATCAATCCACTTCACGCTACTGTCATCAATCTCCAATCTTCCACGTTCCAAATAGATGAACGGATATTTATCGCATACCTGCGGTAAATTGTTTCGTTGAACTTGTATGAATAGTCGCTTTGGATTTTTTATTGTGTTAGTCATTCTTCGTTATGGTCACAGTACGATCTCGATACCTTTTGAACTGTCCAAATTGTACAGGCACATCATTCAAGACCATTTGATCCCCATCTCCTTTTTCCTCTGCAACAGTGAAAGAAACCTCTAGATTCTTATCCTCCATCAATGTTCCTGCCATTGCTGACGCTTCATCAAATGAATCATAAGTCCCTCGGTATACAAAATCGGTCGGGACGCAGTTCTTCCTACCAAGATATATATCAAAGACAGGATTCTGCATTGAATTAGCGATAGAATCAGCCAATGAACTATCTAATTCTTGAATGATTACAAATGTTGCGTCCTGGAGATAATACCTATAAGTCATCTTCGATCCACCACCGACAGCCGCACTGCCATCACTCTTTTTTGGGATTAACATCTTCTGCCATGGATCTTTTTCATCATACCCGCTTCCAACCATCTGAAAATCCATTAGAAAAGGGTTGGACTGTGGCGTTCCAATGACATCAATCCCATCCTTCTGACCAGAAACCCTAGGCAGACAAGAAATCACGAACTGTTTGAAACCAGCCAATTTTTTCAGCAGGTCGACTTGTGGTCCTTGGGCACCGAGGGAAGAGAGAAAAATACCATATATGCCAGACTTGGTAGGAAACCTCAAGCTCTCACGTCTACCAAACTTTGAATCAACACCCCAGGACTGCAACGGACCTTCTAGCCATAATAGGAGATATTTTGTACCCATCGTCATCCCCTTATTGTTTTTTGGACACCTGCTATCAGATTATCGATACTGAAGTTTTCATCTAAGCCCCAACGGAATTCAGCTATCTTGCCGTATAACGAACCTGAGAGCTTCTCCCTCTTGTCGAGGAATGTATCCAAAGCCTCAATACTGGGCTTCAAGAATCCCTCGCCCTTTGCTTTAACGGGATTTTCGAAGGATGCTTGAACCCGTTGACCTTTTCTGACCAATACTCGTGCATAGTCCCATAAGTTGCTTCCCGATTGAGTTGCCTGCCTCGCATAGGGTACAGCAACATAGAGTGCTTTAATGAAGGCTTCAACCGCCTTATCAAGTTGATCGTCACCTCCAAGTGTGTCGACCAGCTGCCCGAGGTCTATACTCACATAGCGATAATAAGTAGCAGAATTGAATTCAAGGCTTCCCATATGCGAGGAGCCAGAATCTGCTAAGGCTTCGGGTTTTTCATCGTCAATAGCGGTAAAAAAATCTATCTCAGAGTTTGCCTTATGAGTGGAAATCGCATGTGAGAAAGAAGCCGCTGCTTCAACATTTAATTCAGTCGCTTGCGCTACCATTCTGCCAAACAACGCTATATCCAAGCCTTCAAGACCTTGGAGGCTCTTCCCCAGTGCTTTTTTATGAACCTTCTTAACTTCTGACCCTTTATTTCCTAGTTTTCCTGTTTCATATCCTATCTCCTGGGCATAGTCTGCAAGGGCTTTAGCTTCAGTGTCTGTGAAAAAATGGAGCGTGTCTTTGGTAAGAAAGGAAGCAATAGCACCGGAAATTTCTTTAGCAACTTCTTCAGCCGCTCCATTTTCCATACAGTATCGGGCTATCTTATCCTCAACAAATTTTGTCCTTACAGCAAGCTTGATTCCAAAGTCATGCATGGCTAGCCGGACTTGTCTTTTCCAAGCCTGGCTGCTGACACGGGCTCGAGTGACGCCTCCGACAATCGCTGTCTTGGGAGCACCGACATCATCCCTGTTTAAGCAGGTCACCGGGAAACTTTGCAAGATATGAAACTCTAGTTTTTTTCCTTTGTAAGCGTTATCCATGAAATTTCTCCTTTATTTATCTTTGAGTGGTCTTATTTGTAATAATCCAAAGCCGAAAGCCTTCCCCCGTCCAATCCCATTGATGAAGCTGTTTCTAAAACGTTCACGATCGGTTACTTCTAGTACTCCACGGAATTCAGCCATGTTATATGTGATGTCCCTTTCGTTCTTATGTATTATTTGAACTCCTAGGTTGAATATCTCTTGGTCTTCTGTATTTGAGGCAAATCCCCAAATCTCTTGCTTCCGGGCAAACCACGAGCGCAATGCTTCTCGACCTACAACTGGCACCTTTCCCCAAATCCCAAGCGGTTGCTCTACTGGATTCAACAAAACTTGGAAAGCATATCGTTGGTGCTCGAGAAAATCCCCTGGGATGAATTTAGATTCAATCATTCCAATTTCAGGGACCAAGGGTTGTTCATGCGATACCAGCAATATTCTCCTATATCTCAGGTCCCCTCCTTGGTCGTAATAGAGAAAACGACGTTGATCACTTGGAAACAGGCTATATACATATTTATGCATAGAATAGGGGTCTTGTATTTTCAATTTTTGTATAGCTTGCCTATCCAAAAATAGTACAGATGCAATCATGATTCCTCCCTCTTTCTGAAGAAGTCCCGAGCCCATCTTGCTCTGGTCTTTTCTCGGCTAGAATCGGTATTGAACCACAGGATTTCATCAAGCAACCGGCCATAGTGCAAAAGGGATCCTTTTGATTCTATGTATCTAATTACAGGTTTGAGGATATCCATTAACTCTTCTTTTTCTTTACATGCAAGCAAACGCCTTAAACGTAAGGCTGAGGAAGATTTTTCGATATCTCCAATATCCTTATCCTTTACATGCACCATTCGTAAAGCTTCCCCTATGGAAAGGGTGCCATCCTCAGAAGGTTTCGACCTCGCCAAGCTGGCTCCTATTAGGGCAAAAGCCTTCCTGTCGCTCTCCCACTCAAGGTTTACCCAACTCGACAAGATTTCCCAACTTTGATACTCCGTATTCTCGTGATCGGCTTTGCGCAATTTAGCTCCAAAACCCTTTCCTTTGTCGTTATTAATTTGTTTGATCACATAATTGACAAAGCTGATGCTTTTATCACTTGGCAAGTGGAACCTCCTTAGAATTGTAAGAGATATAATTATGAGTAACGGGCGTATGTCGTGCCCAAGCTATCATCTGTCTTGCTGAATCATTAGGACAATATTTATCGTAGGAGTGATTGGTGTAGCCGGCAAAGAGACGTCTCAAACTTTGCATCTTCTCTTGATCATCACATACATATACAAGTGTCTGAGCATACCGTTCACAGAGTTCCCAAAACATCTGCAGAGCCTTATCAATGACAGGGCTTTTCTTGCTACCCAACTCCTCATAGTATCTAGTCACAGAGCTCCAAAGAGTCCTAGAAAGCTGATCAAGTCCAAGCATTTCATTCTCAAGGCTTGCAAACCAAGGCTCCCCCAAATCATCCGTATGCAGGAACAACTCTGTATCGATATAGTCATCTGTTTGCTTTACACTTGTGTCTCCAGCGGTTGTTCGTACTTTCAACCCCCCAGACCAGATGCCTATGATATCTCTTGCTTTCCTCGCCCGCAAAAGAAGGAGGCTGACTTGTGAACAATCAAAGGGGGAGTTACTTCCCATGAAAGAAGCACTGAGCAACGCCGTAAGATTTCTCCATGGTTTCTTTGAAGGATTACACCAAAGAACCTTTCCTTCGGAGGTGTAGGTCATGAATGGTTCCCTCCAGCCATCCTTATGGGATGGATACTGCAATCCTTCGACATAGATAATCCCATCATCCTGGAGTAATACAAAACGGCTCATGGCACAGAGCGTGGACATGAAGCTTCCTTTCAACATCCTCGCTGCATTATCATCTTCACCAGTGGGCATATCTTCCCAAGGTGGTATGAGCTTATCTTGCTTCCAATGTGGATATTTTTCCAATTGGGCCCGGGTGAACTGGTTCAGCCAGATGGTATCAAGGATAGATACTCCAAGAATATGGGAGCTTAGATATCCTTCATAGTTCCCTATGCTAGGAGCACCTTTTGCTGAGGTCGTTTTACCAGCATAGCCAGGTGTCCATGGAGGAACATCCTTAGCTACCCGCTTCCCCCCGAGGCTATAGTTCATCAGGGTTACGATGAACACAGCCTTCTCTGCATCAGAAAGCTCTTGCTCTCGTTGGGATTCGAACAATAAGGTATCGTTCTCGGATGCCAAGTCTGGCAAGTAATCCCTGCCCAAAACATGTACAGGTAATGATTCTCCTTTGCTAGTTTTCTTATCTGCCAAATCTGACTTTTGAAGAAAAGGCTTCTCTCCATATAGCCAAAACAAGTGCCTGTTTTTTCCCAAATACTCCAAACATGTATTTGCTAACCCAAGGCTACCGAGAACTTGCCATTCCTGATCATCGCTTGGGGTGTATGCCACCTGTGCAATGGACAAGAACAACTTCAGCAAAGCCAACTTTTGGATTGCATTACCTTTGAGTGACTTCAACCCTGGGGTACTGAACAGTTCACTGAGCGACACTCTTGGATGATTGTTGATAGGTATCCACGGTTCATCCACCAGATTGAATCTGTTATTCATACGCCCTCCTTCTTTTTCGCTGTATAACCAAGCAGAGAGGAATACTCTAATTCGTAGTTCTCATTTGCTTCTCTGCCATGCAAGTCATGGATGAGGCCGCTTCTTTGCAAGAAAGCAACCCTCAATCGATCCTCCTCACTATCCGAGACATACAGAAACGGTCTTAGATGAGCGAGCTCATGAACACTGACAGGGTTGGGAGCAAGATATGCCGGCACACTGATCATCCGCAACATACATGTCTTTGCCAGTTGTTTTTTTTGTATGAGGCTCAAGCTCGCAGGACCGGGTATCTGGATAGTCTCTCCATCGATTAGGTGCAAGGACCCCTTCGCAAGATCAGAACCCTCCAGGAGAAGAAGGACATCGCAAGTAGGCATCTCAGAGTAGCGAGTCGGTGTCGAGTCTGATGTAACCTTCCCTATCATCGTCATAGTATTGTTTGCAAAGTTTTTAAGTATTTCCCGATTTTTCACAACATCATTTTTTGCTTCACTCATTGGTGGGGAATCTTCGTATTGTTCTCGGTAAGTCTCCTCAATGAGTGATCGCATGTCGACAGGAATAGTTATTGTATCAATATTTTGAAATACCAACAAACTTCTGGCCAGGACATAAGGAGCATAAACCTTGCCACTAGGACCGAATCCCCATTTCGGACTCTTTAAAACCGTCTGAAGGTTTGGAGAAAGGATCAATGCCTGCCTTTTAGCCCCATCGGGACGCTGTTCATCAATCTCACGATGTCTCCAGAGCCTTCCTATTCGTTGTAGGATCATGTCTGTCGGTGCAATGCGGGTTACCAAGAGATCAGCATCAAGGTCCAATGATTGTTCCAAAACTTGCGTACCGATGAGAATCTTGCCTGCCCCCTTACGTTTTGGAATACCCTCCTTACCGTATGTTTCCACCCAGTAGGATTCAAGTTCGTTCCTTTGCACCATAGGAAACCTAGAATGAATCAGACCTACTTGGATATTCTGGTCTCGGCCCCAACTGGCAAAAGATTTGAAAACCTGCTGAGCTTCCTGGACCGAGTTTTCGATCCAAAGAATATACTCTCCATCCAAAGCCCTTGCTCGGATTGTCTCAAACACATTGTCTTCATCCTGTATTAGGACGATCTGTACTTCGCTTTGTATATTTTCTATACGTGGAGAGTATTCGACAGGTTGTCCACTTATAGATTTCGAAACTAGGGGATACTGGGTATGAGTTACCTCTTCTGGTGCTTTTCTTCCATCTGTCAAAAAGAACCGCTTGCGCTCCTCTGTCAGTGTCGCACTCAATAGAATCACTGTCGAACCCAACTCACGCAAGGTATGGATGAGATGATCCATGATACTTCCTGTATAGGCATCATAGGTATGAACCTCATCAAGAATCACAACCTTGCCCGCTAAGCCAAAAGCACGTACAAACCCATGCTTCACATTCATGACAGCCATCAAGGCTTGGTCTATAGTACCCACGGCGAAAGGAGCCAAGAGCTTTCGCTTTTTTGAGTCGAACCAATCATACCCAGGACGTGCATCCTCTCCCATGTCGGAGTCGGCCAGCCAAGCTGAACCATGAGCTAGCAACACCTTATGTTGGTCCTCAGGTGCAAGTATGGCCATGAGAAATTGATTCATTCGGTCATGGATTTTTTCAGATGTTATTCTTGTTGGCAAAGCAAAATAAATACCATTTGCCTGACCCTTTTCCATCATCTTATACGCTGCATACAAGGCCGCCTCTGTTTTGCCTGATCCCATCAATGCTTCTAGGATATATACTCCTGGTCCTTGGACACTCTCATACAAGGTGCGTTGTATCGGTCTTGGGGTATAGGAATGGAAAACTTGTTCAAAGGATAGTCCCTTATTCAGTTTGGGAGCGACGAATCCTGCTCGGTCTACAGCCTCATGAACAATCTCATCATAATCCATAAGATTTATACTTGAAAGTTTCTCAAAGATTGGACCAGAGCCAATCCAATCAGAAACTGTAGTCAGCCCAGCAATGACTGTAGCTTGGGCATTGGTATAGATTGTTGGCCAATCCTCTTGAAAATATTGTTTCAAAAGTGTGACCAATTCCATCCTTGCTTTCTGCCAACCTGGCCCCCCAAGCAAAGTATCGTCTGGTAAGAGGAACAACGAATCGGGAGATGACCCATGATGCATTCCAGCAATTTCAGGGATAAAAAGGCCAACTCCCTCCAATGAGACTTGGCTAACCCCTCCATGCATACCGATATTCTTTTCTAGGTCGGGGTTTGCATTTCTCAAGGCAGGATTACTGTTGGGTACATAGTCTGGCAAAAGCCTATGTAGTTTTTCTTGAAAATGTGGATTAATCTTTCCTATGTCGTGTGCTGCGGCTATCAGTTCGACGCCGTTAGGGAACAAAGACTCCCTAATGAAATTAGGAAATCTATTTACAAGTTCCTTCGCAACAGATCCGACAATCTTACAATGGGTCTCAACATCCAGGCCAGGCCTTGCAGATCTAAAATTATCATATATAATTTTAGCTATACAGTTGGATACTTTTGGAGGAGAGCAGTCAGAAATCTGATGAGCTGTATTTTCCCGATGTAGGATGATAGAAAGACCTCCTCCAATATAAAAAACTAGGCTGAATGCATATCATTGGCGTAAAACTAGATCCTATTTTGGTAAAAAATGGTGAATGAATGACACTCACCTATACTGTGTAATAACTACCGTAGTCGCTTCAAGCTATGATATCTTCGCCAATTTTTATTATAAGCCCTCTGCAGTTTAATGCAAGCATATATTTCAAGGCTATAAGCGAATATTTCAAAGTTAGAAGGGGAAGGCTAAAATGGGGATAAACATTCAATCGAGACAACTCAATACTGTACAGTTCGCTAGATTCCTTCTCACCTCAGTTTCTGAATCTTTATCTCCAATAAGACCAGGTCCCCTTTTCTTATGAAATTTGCATAATTGTATACTCTGGTAACCAAATATTACTTGAAAACAGTTGTTCTAATAACCAATATTGTTCCTATTTTGGGTTCTTCCGCATTCTTGGTGGTCAAGTAGGTAAATTATATATTTGATGGCTATCCCTTTAGCTCAGCAAAGAAAATGATGTTTTAGAGTACAAGATAAATATTATGACATGTATGAACACCTTTTCTACTGAAAAGGACAAATGAAACAGTAGAATGTCTATCATTGATGATGAATATAATTATGGATTTAATCCTCATAATGTCCTGGATCTTGTATTACGGTCGTGAGGCTAAGGCTGAGTTAAAGGGATAGCCATTATATATTTTTCAAAGTGCATAGAATAGGAAAGGCAGTCTCTGGTATGTTTGTTGTACTATCAATAAACAAGGAGACTGCCATGCAACCTATCGAGCTGCAAGAACAAATTATCAGTATCATAACTTCTAGAAAAATTAGGTAACGAAAACCTCTAACAATCTATTCCCTTGGTGATTTCCTTCGTCATGTCCAAT
>JAEINL010000114.1 GCA_016342655.1 Sphaerochaeta sp.
GAGCCGTATACCGAACGGTACGTACGGTTCTGTGGGAGGACGGGTGAGCCACTAAGGCTCATCCTCCTACCCGATTTTTAGCATCTTGCCCATTAGCCTAAAACAGGATAGGGTAGCTCTAGAGGATCATATGGAACCAGAGAGCAAGAAACAAATACCTTCAGCCAATCAGCCTAAACGGGATAGCAGTAGCCGCAAGAGGGACCGCAAACGAAAAAAACGCGGTGTAAAACCCAAAAGCACACCTGAGCTCAGTAAAAAGCCCAAGAACACCCTGTTGCCTTCTCAGAAAAAGGTCCCTTATCATAGCAGTCTTCCTCCTCTGCCAATCAAACGCATTGAGGAACCTCTGTTGGTGTGTCCCCTGTGTGATAAGGTCATAGAGAATATTGCCAGTGCACTTACACACCCTGATGGGGGTTTTTGCCACTTTGACTGTGTCTTGGAGAAACTCACCAAGGATGAGCACCTCACTGAGAAGCAGAAGATAAGTTATATTGGAAAGGGAACGTTCGCTGTTGTTGAAGAGACGGATGGAACGGGCTTTTCCTTTACCAAGAGAATTATCTGGGAGACACCGGAGAGCTTTGATACGATGAAGAAATATGTGGAGGCGAACAAGAAATGAAAACCTCTAAAAATATTGCCATGCTTCCAGGCTCCTTCGACCCTCCCACCAATGGACATATTGATATCATCGAGCGCAGTGCAGCACTCTATGACAAACTCTTTGTAGTAGTGGCTGACAATGTGCAGAAGACCTGTCTCTTCACTGCCTCTGAGCGTATGGCCATGCTCAAGCAAATCCTCAAGGGGTATGACAACATTGAGGTGATGATCTATCCTGGGCTGGTCGTACAGTTTGCCCGGGAACATGGGGTAGGGGTCATGATCAGGGGCGTACGTGCTCTGGTAGACTTTGGCTACGAGTTTGAGCTCGCCATGACCAACAAGCAGCTGAACAGTTCCTTGGAGGTCCTGTTCATGCCTACCAGTCCCAAGTATTTCCAACTTCGTTCAAGTGCCATCAAGGAAATGGCGGCCTACGGGGCCGATATCTCCCCTATGGTCCCTCCCTTGGTAGTGAAGATGATGGGCGAGAGGATAACATTGTTGAATTGAGGGCCGTCCAGGGATAGTGCCTTTCATGGTTTCCTTGAGAGGTACGTTCTCTTTTTTTTGTAATTCGTTCTTTGCCAAAGAATTCTTATGTATTGTTTGGGACAAGAGCTTTAAATGTGGGTTTAGTTGTTGACGCAATAGGGGTTTTTCGTTATTCTTCCCTAAGTGTCAAAATTTTGCGTAGGATAAGAGGATTTTCAATATGGCAACACCTAAATATAAGACTTCAAAAGCTAGTGCAGCTTCCCGCAAGGCAGCAAACATGCGCCTTGTTTCTCCAACCCTTTCTCGTTGTGGTACCTGTGGTAATATGGTAGTACCTCATCGTGTATGTCCCAAGTGCGGCTTTTACCGTGGTGTTCAGGTAGTTGAACTACAAGACAAATAGTATTCATTTTTAGGAGATATACGTAATGGACAATAAAGAAGTTTTTGAAAAAGTAAAAGCGCTTATTGCTGACAAGCTGGAAATTGATGCTGCAAAAATCTCTATGAATGCTTCCTTCAGGAAGGATCTTGGAGCAGATAGCTTGGATACCTATGAATTGGTGTATGCAATCGAAGAGGAATTGGGCGTTTCCATTCCTGATGAGAAGGCTAACGAGTTTGAGACCGTCAAGGATGCAGTAGACTTTCTTTCAACTCAGCTGTAAGGCATGCTTTCTATGAATCGATTTGCCTTTGGAAAAGCTCCCGATATCTCTCCTTCGAGGGAACGGGAGCTTCTTGCTTTTAAAGAAGCAAGCAAGATGAAATGTGATAACCTCAACCTTCTCAACCTAGCCTTTACCCACCGTTCGTTTGCAAACGAGACGACACAAGAGGTGGGGAACAACGAAAGGCTTGAGTTTCTCGGGGACAGTGTCCTGGGAATGTGTGTTGCTGATTGGCTTTTAAGAAATCTTCCTGCCAAGCAGGAGGGGGATTTCTCAAAAATCAAGAGTGTGGTCGTCAGTGAAGACAGTCTTGCCATGATCGCCCGTAAGCTGGATGTGGATAAGTACCTCCTCATCGGAAAAGGGGAGGAGAACAGTGGGGGCAGGGACAAGAAGACCCTGCTTGCAGACTGTATGGAAGCCCTCTTCGCAGCCTGTTATCTCGACAGTGGCTTTGAAGTGGCAAGAGCGTTCGTCATGCTCTACCTCAAGGACCAGATCAATGCAGTGATCAAGTATGATTACCATCGTGACTACAAGACCAGTTTGCAGGAGTATATGCAGAAGAAGTGGAAAAAGTGCCCGGTCTACACCTTGGTCAAGAAAACAGGGCCTGAGCATGAGTATACGTTCTTTATTGAGGTGCAGGTGAACAACAAGAGTTTTGGTCCTGCCCAAGGGAAGAGCAAGAAGGATGCTGAGCAGAACGCTGCCAAGATAGCCTATGACTCTGTGGTCGTTCCAACGCTCTGATTATACTTCTTTGCAATGGTGAGCAGTTGTTCAGCATTGTTCTGCTTCGGGTCGTCAAGGACAGCCTCCAACAGGTAAGAAAGCGTACTCCCCAGTCTTTTTCCTTTGGGAATCCCCATCTTCATCAGATCATTACCACCTACAGCCAGATTCCTGATCTTCAGGGCATCCTTTGCCGCTAGGATCGTATCAATCCGCCCTTGCAGTTCGTCGATTAGCGTCGTATCAGGCTCGCCATGTATTGCAATCTGGTCAGCGATACGCAACTGGAAGAGCAGGGGTATGCATTCAAGCCCAACACGAATCATAAACCGCCTAACCGCACTGTCGCTCCAATTGCTCTGGTAGTTGAACATATGCTCTTTCACCAGATGGGTGACTACACGTATCTGGTCGTTGCTCGACTTCAGATACTGCATGATGGCCTTGGCTTGGATTGCAGAGACAGACTCATGGGCATAGAAGGTGTTTTTCTCTTCTCCCTGTCTGATGACCTCGCTCTTTCCCATATCATGGAAAAGGGCTGCGAGGCGAACAGGGAGAGGGAAGTCTCTCGTTGCCGCCGCCTGGCAGGCAGTCATGTTGTGTTGCAGGATATCCTGGTGGTGCATCCCTCCCTGTTCTATCCCATCGCCTTTGGCGAGAGCGGGAAAGAGCGTAGACAGTATGCTGCATTGGTGCATGTACTGAAGCCCAACTCTAGGGTGGTCTGAAGCCACCAGCTTGAACAGTTCCTCTCGGATGCGCTCGGAGCTGACGTTCTTCAGGTTATCCTTCTCGCTCTGCATGGCTAGAAGGGTATGTTCTTCAATGCTGAAGTTGAGTTTTGAAGCAATCCTGCAAGCACGGAAGATGCGCAGGGCATCTTCCTCAAATCGATTCTTAGGAATGCCGATGGCACGGATTGTCTTATTCTTCAGATCATCAAGGCCACCATTGAGGTCGATGATGGTTCCGGTGGTACAGTCCGCTGCAAAGGCATTGATCGTGAAGTCCCTTCGTTTGAGATCCTCTTCGAGGTTCCTGATGAAGGTCACAGAACTGGGGTGCCTTCCATCAACATAGGCCCCTTCGCTACGGAACGTAGTGACCTCGAACATCTGTTTCTCGAATATGACGGTCACCGTACCATGCTCAATACCCGTTGGTATGACATGGCCGAACAAGGCCTTCACCTCATTGGGCTGTGCATCAGTGGTAAAATCAAAATCTTCATTCTCCAATCCCAAAAGAAAATCCCGAATCGCCCCACCTACTATGTAGAGGGTGAAACCTGCTTCCTTGAAGCGAGAGGAAAAGCGTTGTATCGACGAAGAGACCGGGAAAGTTTGCATACTGCCACACTACCTGTACAAAGAGGAAAGGTCAACGGAATAATGGCTGGCAAAGGTTGTCATTTCGGTCCAATATGAATAGAATGACACTAATGCGGAAGTTCACCAAAGCTTCCGGGAACAAGGAGCGTCTATGTTTCGTCCAGTAACTACAAGAGTTGATTTCCCTGCAATGGAAGAGGGTGTACTCTCTTTTTGGCAGCAAGAGGATATTTTTGGAAAATCGATCAAGCTTCGTCCGGCAGAGGATGAGTTCGTCTTTTTTGACGGGCCTCCCTTTGCTACAGGCCTTCCCCATTTTGGCCACCTGGTCCCTGGGACCATTAAGGACGCCATTCCCCGTTACAAGACCATGAAGGGCAAACGAGTGAACCGCCGATTCGGATGGGACTGTCATGGCCTTCCCGTTGAGTTTGAGATGGAGAAGACCCTGGGTATCAGCGGTCCTTCGGCCATCCACGAGTACGGTGTCGCCAATTTCAACGAACAGTGCCGTTCCATTGTATTGCGCTATACCAAGGAGTGGGAGAATACCATCAATAGGATGGGACGTTGGGTAGATTGGGAGAATGGGTACCGGACCATGGACACCAACTATATGGAGTCCATCTGGTGGGTGTTCAAGTCCTTGCATGAAAAAGGCTTTATCTACGAAGGGTATAATATCCTTCCGTACAGTCCAGCTTTGGGGTGTCCCCTCTCTAACTTTGAGGTGAATCTCGGTGGGTACCAGGATGTCGTCGATCAGGCTGTTACGGTCCGTTTCGCTGTAGACGGACAGAAGGATACCTACTTCTTGGCATGGACCACCACTCCTTGGACCCTGCCTTCAAACCTTGCCTTGGCCTTTGGCCCTGACATTGACTATGTGAAGATCCTCGACAAGAGTGATGATTGCCACTACATCCTGGGTAAGGACCGGCTCAGTCACTACTACAATGATGAAACACAGTATGAGATCGTGGACGAGCAGAAGGGTTCCTTCTATGAAGGAATGCGCTATGAACCTCTGTTCCCTTATTTTGCCCACCTGAAGGCAGAGGGTGCTTTCGTCTGTGTTACAGGTGACTATGTCACCACAGAAGACGGTTGTGGTATTGTCCATACAGCCCCGGGCTTTGGTGAGGATGACTACCAGGTGCTCAAGGGGACTGGAATCCCCACTGTATGCCCCATCGATAGCGAAGCGAAATTCACCAGTGAAGTCTCAGACTTTGTCGGAAGATTCGTAAAAGATACCGACAAGGATATCATTGCCTTACTCAAAGAGAATGGTAAGCTGGTCAAGCGGGAAAATTTCCTGCACCCCTATCCTTTCTGCTATCGTACCCACAAGCCACTCATCTATCGTGCGATGGAGTGCTGGTTTGTAGATATCCAGAAGATAAAAAGTTCGATGCTCAATGCTAATGACCAGATTACCTGGATGCCTGAGCACCTGAAAAATGGGCGCTTTGGCAAGTGGCTTGAGGGAGCTCGTGACTGGGCTATCAGTCGCAACCGTTTTTGGGGCAATCCCATTCCCGTATGGAAATGTGATGGAAGTGACCACATTGAAGTGATCGGAAGCAGAGAAGAGCTGGAAGCGAAATGCGGACAAGCTGTACCTGACCTGCACAAGCACTTCGTTGATGAGCTCACCTGGCCAAGTCCCGACGGAATGGGTACCATGAGGCGCATCACCGACGTTTTGGACTGCTGGTTTGAATCCGGCTCGATGCCCTATGCCCAGCTGCACTATCCGTTTGAGAACAAGGAATACTTTGAAGAGCATTTCCCAGCTGACTTCATCTGTGAAGGCTTGGATCAGACCCGCGGTTGGTTCTACACCCTGACAGTCCTGGCTGCAGGCCTGTTCGACAAGCCAGCCTTCATGAACTGCATCACCAACGGCATTGTGCTCACACCCGAAGGCAAGAAGATGAGCAAGAGTGAGCACAACTATACTGACCCTATGGAGATAGTGAACACCTACGGTGCTGACTCCCTCCGTTTTGCACTCATGAACAGTGCTGTGGTCAGGGCTGAGGACCTCAAGTTCAGTGAGGATTCTGTCAAGGATGTGCTGAAGAACCTTATCATACCCTTGTGGAATGCCTACTCCTTCTTTGTGACGTATGCGAACATCGACGGGTATGAGCCGGGTGAGACCCCGTATGAGAAGCTCTCCAATCCTATGGATACCTGGATCATCAGTAGCAGTGAAAAGCTTATTGAAGAGGTTACCGCAGCCTTTGATGCCTATGACATCCAGAAGGCCTGCTCGCTCTTTATCCCGTTCATTGATGACCTGAACAACTGGTATATCCGAAGAAGCCGCAGACGCTTTTGGAGAAGTGAGAACGATGGGGATAAGAAAGAGGCGTATGATACCCTCTATCGCGTCCTGATGGCCTTCATCAAGATAGCCGCCCCCATCATTCCCTTCACGACTGAGGAGATCTACCAGAACCTCAAGACTGAAGCTATGCAAGAGAGCATCCACCTTGAACTCTATCCTGAGTATAAGGCTTCCCAACGTGATCTGGAGCTGGAGAAGAGGATGGCTTTGACGCAGAAGGCTATTGTCATGGGAAGATCACTTCGTGCATCAAACAACCTCAAGACCCGCCAGCCGTTACAGACCCTCTTCCTTGTCGATAGGACAGAGGAGAAACGGCAGGTTCTCTCAGCCATGACAGATATCATAGCTGAAGAGCTTAATGTGAAAGAGGTCCTTATCCAAGAGGATGAGAGTGCTCTGGTGAGCTACAGTGCAAAGGCAAACTTTAAGGTGCTGGGTTCCAGACTTGGCAAGCAGATGAAGAGCGTGGCTTCTCAGATTGAGCTTTTCTCCGGTTCGATGATCGCTTCCATCCTTGATGGGAAAAGTGTAAGGCTCCAGTACAGCGAAGGCGAGATTGAAATCTCTGTTGAGCATATTCTTGTCCAGCGTACTGAAAAGGAAGGGGTGAAGGTCCTCAATGAAGGTTCGTTGACTGTCGGTTTCGATACCAAGGTGACTGAAGAACTCCTCCAGGAGGGAATTGCCCGTGATATCGTACGCAGTGTCCAGAATCTCCGTAAGGATAGTGGGTTTGAGGTCTCTGACCGAATAAGCCTCACCTATGATGGTGATGAGGTAGTACAGCAGGTGTTTGCCAACTTTGGTCCCACTATCGCTAAGGAGACGTTGTCGAACTCCCTAACCTTTGCTACACTGGTAGATGTTGAGCCGGTTGAGTGTGGTGATCATATGGTGAGGCTAGCTGTAGCAAAGGAATAATCCCATGAAGAAAAGTAAGACTGTAGTGCTGTCGGTTTGTATTGTACTCATGCTTTCCTCTTGTGCCTCCTTGGCCAGGAGAGAGCGGCCTTACTTCCATTTTCAGGGGATGGCACAAAGTGGCAGTATTGTGGCTACTGTTGATGCAATTGCCGAACCGGACTTGGTAGCATCGGCCTTTGGCGACCTCAAGGAATTTGCAAGTCGTGCGAAGCGGGTATCCCTCTCTCTTAGTCCTACCAATGATACGTACCCTGTACAACAGGATGCACTTGCTGCCTATGGGGTGGTTGAGGGTGATTACCCTAGGTTTTTGCTTAATACTGGGATGATGTATGCTAGGGAGCTGTCAAGGAAGAGCAATGCCGATGGCCTTTCCTGGTTTAGCCAGAAGGATGGGCCCTTGAGCCTGTACACTCCAAAGAATGATGAACTGGTGTTCACCAACGGTTCGTATGAGAGCTCCTATGCGTCGTATAAGACTCGACAGAGGCTTATCACCGATGAGATGGCACTACAGATGGCGAACGCTTCCATCGCCTTGTATGCCTTCGAGCCTGAGACGTTCTTTGACTTGGGTCTGAATCTTCCGCAGTCAGTATTCCAACAGGCTAGGGAGGTCCTCCTGCTTATCCATCAGGAGGAAGGCACCTACACAGTCGATGCCTTCATGACGATGGATACCCCGAAACTAGCCACCACGCTCTCACAGATGGTGCGTAGCGGCTACTTGGCCCGATTGAAAAAGGACAAGATTCCTTTTAAGATTGCCGAACTGAAATTGATGTTTTTACTCGATGAGGATCTTGTGACAATCATGCAAATGCCCTTGAGCGAAGAGCAGATGAATCTATTGAAACAGAGTCTGACCGGAGTCTTATAAATTAAGGAGATACTATCATGCCAAGCTATGAATATGAATGCCAGAGTTGTCATGCCCACGTAGAGTTGGTGCAATCAGTCGAAAACCATCAGCCACCTGCCAAGTGCCCTTTTTGCAGTATGCAGCACACCATGGTGCGGGTGTTCAACCAACAGGTGAACACTTCAGAAGCAGAAGTAGAATCAGAAGAAACGGACAAGGAGTAGGTAGTGGAAACCAGAAAGAGAATACTGACAGGTGATAGGACTACCGGAAAACTCCATTTGGGGCATTATGTGGGTTCCTTGAAGTCACGCTTTGAGCTGCAGGATACCTATGAGGAGTTCATTCTCCTTGCTGATATTCAGGCTCTCACCACCCATTTTGACAATCCCAAGCTTATCAACAGCAGTATCTATGATGTGACCATTGATAATCTCTCTGTCGGCCTTGATCCAAATAAGGTTACCTTTGTCCAGCAGTCACAGGTCAGCTCAATTGCTGAACTGACCATTTTCTACTCCATGATAGTTACCGTAAACCAGCTCAGGCATAATCCTACGATCAAGACAGAAGCACAGAACTATGGCTATGAGGATATTACGTATGGGTTTCTTGGATACCCGGTAAGCCAGACTGCTGATATCACCTTCTGCAATGCAGACCTCGTACCAGTTGGAGAGGATCAGGTTCCCCACATTGAACTTTGTCGCAAGATAGTTCGCAAGTTCAACAAGCTCTATGGTACGTCCATCATCCAGCCTCAGGTGAAACTCAGTCAGGTTGGCAGGCTCAGTGGGCTGGACGGCAGTGCAAAGATGGGCAAGAGTATGGGGAATGCCATCTATCTCTCCGATACTCCTGAGCAGGTATGGAAGCTAGTGCGTAAGGCAGTCACCGACCCCGCCAGGGTGACTACAGATATCCCAGGTCATCCGGAGATCTGCAACATCTACAAATATCATCAGATTTTCAACCCTGAGGAGGCTCCTGAAATCCATGAAGGGTGCACCTCTGCAAAACTCGGTTGCTTTGACTGCAAGAAGCGCCTGAATGTGGTGCTGAACAACCTTCTCGATCCGATGAGGGAGAGGAGAGCCTACTATGAGAACCATATCTCTGAGGTCAAGGAAATCATAGTGGAGGGCACACGCAAGGCCAACGTAATCGGCAATGCGAACCTTGATGCCATCAAGGAAAAGATGTTCCTAAAGATTTGACCAGAGGGGGAGGGAAACCTCCCCTTTGTCATAGTTGTGCGCTCGGTATGAGCATTCTCTAAAGGGTGAAAGTCCCTAGTACAGGTGATAGCGCCAAGTACATAGCCAAGAG
>JAEINL010000115.1 GCA_016342655.1 Sphaerochaeta sp.
ATCATCATATCCTCCAACGATTATCATTGTCGGATATTGTTCACTTATATTGTAGGGGGCTCGAATTTACGCTTACACCAAGGGATAGTTCTCTTGAGCAGCACCACCTGATAGGGCTCAAGGATGAGAGCCTCTGTAGCAGGAACCGTACAATTGCTTTGGAGATCGACACAGTCAGTCCCCACAAGGGAAGTCCACCAAGCAGAGGGGAATTCCTGTGCTTTGGCACTGATGTTGATCACGACAAGGACTTCTTCAACAGTTTTCCCTTTCGTATCTGTTTGCTTCTCTGGTTTCTTCTCTGCATGCTTGTGCTCTGCATTCTCTTCTTGTATGAAGGAACGCAGAAAGGCAAAACAACCTGCTTTGTCTGTTTCGACCACCCTTTGGTCTGCCAAAGGGGAGAAGGAGACTTCCCTCTTCCTGATCTCAAGCAGAGCTAGCATCCTAGAGAATACAGAGAAGCGTAGGCTCTGAGGATCAGAGAGTTCGTCTTCCAACTCCTGCATGATGATTTTTTCTCGATTGATGCGTCGGGGATGCTCTTGCAAACTAGTGTCACCAAACCAGTTCTTTGAACCGATGAGGCTATGGATATAGATACCTGGAATTCCCTTGAAGAATATCATGATGGCGGACGCTGCTACGAACCGGCTTACTGCAAGAGCATCACTCTCATCTTTAATGATATGACAGAGTGCTGAGAAGTAGTTGATGTTAAGCTCATACGCACTGGTCGAACCATCCATCTCGCTCTTCCTTGAGACAAAACCACCCTCCTTGAGGGTATGGCTTGCCATTGCTTCAATTTCATCCTTATTCAGGATATCCTTGACCGGCATCAGCCCAATCCCATCGTGAGAAGCGAGAAAATTAAAGAATGTCACCTCCTTAGAGGGGAGGAACAAGGTTTTAGCCCATGCAGAAAGGGCCGTTGCATCTTGGGAGAGGAACGTATGATAGACAAGTGGAGGAAGGGGAAAGTTATATACCATAGTGGCCTCATCATAGCCACTACCAAAATAGGAGATATTCTCCCTATGGGGCACATTGGTCTCGGTCACCAGGAAACTTTCAGGAGAAAGAGCTGAAAGGACCCAGGCAAAGAACCGCACGATGGCATGGGTCTTGGGATGATGGAGACAACTCGTCCCAAACTCCTTCCAGAGGAAGGCAACAGCATCAAGACGGACTATTGAAGCGCCTTTGTGTACATACGAGAGCAAGACCTCTGTCATGGAGAGCAGGACCTTTGGGTTATGGTAGTTCAGGTCTACCTGGTCACTGCTGAACGTAGTCCACACCAGCTTATCCCCAATCTTTGTCAGCAGCGGCAGAGCCCTAGGCCTGAAAACGTACCGCAAGTCCTCGTCGCCATCCATTTCAATGGCAAAGTCCTTGTACTCGAGTACATCCTCCAAGAAACCTTTGATCCAAGCGTTCGAGCGGGAGAGGTGGTTCACTACAAAATCAAACATCAAATGATACTCTTCTTGCAAGCGCCTGATATCATCCCAAGTGCCAAAGGGGGGACTAACTGCAGCAGGATCGACAACAGAAAAACCATCGTCAGAGGAAGAGGGGTAGAAAGGAAGCAGGTGTATCGTGGAGATGCTAGGGCCAACATGGTTTTTTAGGAACGTATGCAAGACAGAGAGCGTAGGGCGATGTTCTTCATCAATTATTGAATCTGCATAGGTTATGAGCACACAAGTATGCTGATCCAAACGGCTGTCCTGCGGTGTTTCCCTAGGACCAAGCAGTTCCCTGTACTTCAGCAGCAGCGAAGAGAACGCGTCAAGCCAAAGGGACGCCTCTTCACTTCCGTAGATCTCCCTAAGATTCCTATAGACATGCCTACGAAGTTCTTCCTCCCTCATGACGACTCCCTGATGATTAGTTTTGGACACATGATGACCTGCATATTCTCAAGCCCTAGACCTGTATCCTTATACTTTGGATTCTTCTCCTGAATAGCTTTGACAAGCAGTTTGGTTACAAGCGAGCCTATCTCGGCAATAGGCTGGTGTATCGTGGTGAGGGGAGGTCTGTACATCTCAGCCATGGGAATGTCATCAAAACCAGTCACAGCAAGATCCTCACCAATCTTGAGAGCTCTCTCCTTCCCTGCATTAATGGCACCGAAGGCAATGCTGTCATTGAAGCCGATGATGGCGGTAGGGGGATTGGGGAGATCAAGAAGGTGGGAGGCTTGCTCGTGGCCGTCCTTCTGGTCAAAGCTCCCGATACGTACCATCTCATCAGGGAGGGGCAAACCGAGTTCGGCCATACGCTTGCGCACCCCTCGTAGGCGAACAGATGAGAACATTACCGAAAGAGGCGGACAGATGCATGCAATCCTTGTATGCCCCCTCTCAACGAGATGATTCACAATGGTGGTCATCGCATACTCGCCATCCTCTTCTACAAAGGGGAAATCCTGACGGTTTTCCACCATTCCAAAGGAAGCGAAGGGAAAGTTGATGGAAAGCAGGTAGTCGATCCTCTCATCCTGGCAAAGGGTTCTGCTGATGACAAACCCATCTACCCTACGCCCGCTCACCAGTTTCTTGTAGAGGGAAAGCTCATTCTCTTTCTTTGCATAGGCTACCAGAAGGTCCAGCCCCTGTTCGGAAGCCTCTTTGCCAATGCCTGCCAACAACTCACTGAAAAAGGGTTCCGCATATCCGGTGGATGAGTAGGGAACTATGATACCTATGGTATCGGCTGTTTTCTTCTGCAACCTTTGGGCCAAGGTGTTGGGCACATAGCCCATCTCCTTGGCAGCTCCTTTCACCAAAAGAATGGTATCGGGGCTCACATCCGAACACCCTGACAAAGCCCGGGATACGGTAGTCACTGATTTGTTTACGCGTTCACCAATATCTTTCAATGTTACCATAGGGTTCTGCTCCATGCGGCCATAAAGGGTTCCAAGAGGAGACGCAGGCTCTCCATTGAAAATGTTTTCTGACCTATCATAAAGTTCGAGTCTACCATAATGGAGCGAGCGTGTGTGTCAAATAAAACTTTGCTCGCTTCCCTTGCCGCTTCCCCTACTTGGGCCTGTGGAAGCACAGCAAGCCCACGCTCATCCCATTGCAGACTCTCACTCTTACCTAGCTCGATCATGGAGAACCCTGAAGGGGCAATGTCACTGCGATAGATCTCATAGGGAAAAAGCGCGACCGGCAGTTTTGCACGTACCGCCTCCAGCAATTGGTTCCCCCATCCCTCCCAATAGGAAGGATAGGTCACCATATCAGCATGGGCATAGGCATCCCACAGGCTATAGGTTTTTCTCCCCTGTACGTCTGAACGAGTATGGCCGATGCGATTGCCAATCCAGAGCAGATTGACACCCTGTTTGGCAGCCTTCTTTTGCAGTTGTGCAAGATACTGCCCACCATCATTGACGATAGTGCCACACAGCACCAGGAAGACCCGACTCTTGTCTGAGTAGATTTCCCCATTGTAGAGAGGCAAACCCCTCTGTGTTTCCAACTGTTGTTGTAATGCCTGGGCAAAATCAACGGCAAGCTCGATTCCCTTTCGCCTGACTACCCGGGTAGCCTGCAACAGCAGGACATCAGAATCAGCGATGCCGAAGACTTGTCTGAAATCCCCATTGAACGCATCCTTTTCCCAAGGGCCTTCACTGAAATCAAATACATTGGGTATAACTGTTGCATGTATGCCCTTTCTTTCAGCAAGAGCTTTTTGGGCCTTCGAATTGATCACCACATGCACATACCCCTGGCTATGGGGTGGGAGGTAGCGATCACAGACCTCCATTGACCGTTTACAGGTAAGCCTGACTGGGACCACACGCTCCCAGTAGAAGTCATGGTGATGGGCAAGGACCGCAAGCTTGCGTTGCCTGGCAATCTCATCTAGGGCGATTGCTGCGGCAGGATGCAGTCCTACCGACCAGATATTCTCTACGATGAGGATATTCAGCGAGCACCTATCCACCCAGGAGAGCAACTCTTTCTTGAGGGCCTGAGTTGTTGCAAGCAAGGCCTCTTCATAAGCCCCTTCACTGCCAAACCCTTCGAGACTATCGAAGGTTCCCGTATCAAGGGCGCACGTCTCCTCACTAAGATAGGAAAGAGCGGGTATGACCGTACAGTAAGATTCTGCTAACGGGCGCTCCCCACAGCAGTAATAGACCTTATGCCCAGAAGCAAGAAATATCTCTCTCCACTTGTCCATCTCCAAGGATACCCCGTCAGTATCGCCTGTCTTGAAGTGGACCATCCCAATGTTTAGACTCTCTCTCATTCCTTCACTCCCCCTGCAGCCATCCCACCTGTAAGGTTCTTCTGTATGGACATGAACAGGATCATGACAGGAACTGCGGTAAGCATCGAGGCGGCCATTATCCTATCCCAGATGGCATTCTTCGATACAAAGAGCGTCTTCAATCCTATGGGAAGGGTATACAGACCCTTGTAACTCTTCAGGAATATCGAGGCAAACATATACTCATTCCAAGCTATCATGAAACAGTAGATGAACACGGTGATGATAGCAGCGATGGAAAGCGGTATTATGATACGTATGATGGTTCCAAAACGACTGAGCCCCTCGATCATGGCAGCCTCTTCAATGGAGTAGGGAATCGTCCGAAAGTAGTTCCCCAGCATATAGAGGGAAACAGGAAGGGTCTGCACCACATAGATGATGACAAGGCTGGCCATCGTCCCCCCAGAAGTAGCAAGCAGCCCTGATGCGGCAAAAATACGGTACAGGGGGATCAGGAGCAGAATGCCGCCAAACATATAGACAAACAACACACCCCTCTGGACTACAGAGCGCCCCTTGAACTTCAGCCGGCTAAAGGCATAGGCGCCCAGAATAGCAAGACAGACCGAAATGAAAGAGGCTAGGAATGCGACCATAAGGGAATTCGCGAAATATTTCAGGAATGGGAACACATCACTGGTACTCTGGTACTTGGAAAGTATTGCCTTCTTCTGTGCTGCGCTCAAGTCTCCTGACTCACTGAGCAACAACTGTACAGACTCAGGAACATCCTTAAGGGAAGATCCGATGTCCAATAGTTCCTTATATGCCTCCACGTTTACTTTGGTGGGGATCCAAGAGGGATTGCCCCAATCCCAAGAGTACTTCAGGGACAAGGAGAGCATCTGGCCAAAGGGGAACAGGCAGAAAAACAGGATCGCCATGATCAGGAGGAAGAAAAGGATGCTTTTCACTATACTTTTTCGTTTTACCATTTGAGCACCTTCTTAACATAAAAGAGGATAAAGCCAATCAGGAGCACAAACTGGATCACCGCCAGCGTAGAGCCCTGTCCAAAGTCCATACTTCCCGTAAAGGCCTTGAGATAGGTATAGACCGAAAGGACCTTCACATTACTGGAAAGGAGGTAGACCTCATCGAACTTGTTGAAGTTCCAGATGACCCTGAGCAACACCAGGGCATTTACCACATAGTAGATCTCAGGCATCGTAATGGCCTTAAACTGTTGCCATGTAGAAGCTCCATCAACTTCAGCGGCCTCATAGAGGGATTGGTCAACGGCTTGCAGGCGTGCAAGTACCATCAGGTAGGTAAAGGGGAAATTCTTCCATATGCTGAAAATAATGGCTGCCCAGACGGCTGTACTGGGGTCCCCTACAATATTGATTCGTTCGGCGAAGAAACCCAGCCTTGAGTGGAAGATATCCATGAAGATACCGTTGACCGGGTCAAAGACAAACTGCCAGGCAAAGACTACCGAGATGACCGGAGCCACATAGGGCAAGAGGACAATACTGCGCACCAAACCCCGAAGGGGAAACTCCTTGTTCAGGGCAAGGGCCACCACAACTCCAAGAGCGGTGGTGCCCAGCGTGGTCAGGACCACATAGAGCACAGTTGTTCCCAAGGCCATCCTGAACTCACGGTCACGAAGCACCTCAGCGTAGTTGCCAAACCCCACAAAGGTGCGTTGGCCTGAGTAGTCAAAGGCAAAGAGGCTCAAGAACATGTTGTACAGGACCGGATAGAGAATGAGAACAAGAATAATGACTACCGAGGGAAGTACCAGAGTCCATCCCAAGCGTTGTTCCTGTTGGGCTCGTGTCCCCAGTTTCCGCCCTAGTGAAATGCCAGTTGGGCTTTGTTCCATATCATACCCCTAAAACGTTTTGGAATCCTTAGGATGATGAGGGGGAGCCAGAGCCCCCCCTCCTAGCCATACTATTTCTGTATGATCTTGAGCATCTCTCTCTCAGCCCAAGCCATTGCCGTATCGATAGGCATAGTCTCCTGGGTAATCTTGTACAGCATCTGTGGGATGATCATCTTTGCAGTGATCTCACTAGCCGCTTCGATGCGCTTGCCATCCACGATACTAAAGGTCTGCACATTCTCCAGGCCATTGATGATGTCAGCCATCTTCTGAGAGCCATACCGCTTGAACAGTCCTTTCGGATCATTCTGGAACCTTGCATTCGTGGCAATCTCCTTAAGCATGGGATTCATTCCACCAGGGGCCATATGCAGGAAGGTTATGTAGGCATTTGGAGTATAGAGGTACTGAAGGAACTTCTTAGCGGCGACAGTCTCTTCCGGGGTGCTCTGGTTGAACAGTCCAAAGGCAACAACGGTGCCATATCCTGCAGGAACCTTTTTCTTCATGATCGAAGCGACTTCGGTCTTACCCACAAGATTCGGATCAAAGCTCGAGCCTTTCAACTCAGCGAAATATTCGCTGGTTAGCGAGCCTGCAGCAACTTCCTGAATGGCAAGGTCATCCATGATGTAGGTTGAGTAGAAGAACATCGCCATCTTACCCTGCAGATAATAGTCACGGGCTCTCCAGGTCTGTGGTCCGGGTGGATTGTATTTTGCGAGCTCAGCATAGAAGGCCACTGCTTCTCTCATCTCAGGTGAGTTGAAGATCAATTCTCCCTTGCCGTTAAACAGAGCAGCTCCATTGGACATGGCGATCGGGGTGAAACACTGCTCGGTATACGCCTCAGGAAGGGTCCCGACCAAGATTCCATACTGGTTCATCTCTGGTTTGTAGAAGCGCTTTGCAGCGGCCAATACAGCATCCCACGTATTAGGTGCTTTGAGACCTTCATGTGCAAACCAGTCATTGCGATACCAGATACCCTGGATCCAACCATGATAAGGAAGTGCATAGTACTGGCCTTTGCCACTGGTCTCCAGAACTTTCAGGGGGCCGCCATAGAACCGATCGATGCCAATCTGCTTGATGACATCGGTTGCACTCTCAATATCAAGCATGTTTTGGGCACCAAAGGAGACTGCAGTCTCAGCTGGTCCTTCAAACAAGGCTGGAAGTGATCCTGTCGCCTTGGCCGTCTGGGCCTGGGTTGCAAGACTATTCTCATCTACTGGTATCAGATTGATGCTGATACTGGGATTCAAAGCCATGAAGGTGTCCACCAACACCTGGATGGTTGCCATACGGTCAGATTGTGTTTCAGTGGTCCAGAACTCAATCTCCACAGGTTTTTCCGCTACTGCTTCAGCTTGGGCCTGAGCAAACAGAGTTCCAAATCCTACTATTAGCAGAACAAGAACTAGCACTACTCCCTTTTTCATACGTTTCTCCTTTTTTTTGAATCAACCCATCTTTACAACAGGTAAAATCATCCAAAACGTTTTGGATACAATGGAACTGTAATCCAAAACGTTTTGGAAGTCAAGAAAGAAAAGTAAAAAAAGTCGGGCAAGACATAAGAACAACCTCAAAATCCCAAAATTTCTCTCATACCCCTCCCATATCCCTCTTTTTTTATCTATAGATATTGACCAATAGAAAAACAAGGAATATATTTGTGTTAGGCAACAATTGCTTATATTAACTATCAAGGATATTTTCATGATTGACCTATGCGCAATACGAAAGCTGCAGACCTCTCTGCGAGCGTTTGAAAAACATCTGAAAGAGGAGACAGGGCTCTCCTTCAATGACGCCCTGCTCCTATGTGCAGTGAACAAAGGGGTAGAAGAACCCGGGTTGCTTGCAAAGGAACTCGAACTCTCCCCTTCACGGCTTACCCGCATTCTAGACAGCCTCGAAAGTCGGGACCTGATAAAGCGTGAACTCTCTTCCCACGACCGGAGAAGCATGTTGATTACCCTTACACAAAAGGGCAAGCAGATGGTAGAAAAATATAGCTGTAGTGGGATAACACTCCCTGCTGACTTGGAATTTACCCAGAACTAAACCCTTAGGAGGGATGTATGGCACGATACCTAATCGTTGGAGGAGTAGCTGGCGGAGCCGGAACAGCAGCCAGACTCAGACGACGCGACGAAAACGCAGAGATCATCATGTTTGAACGTGGTGAATACATCAGTTATGCAAACTGCGGACTACCCTACTATGCGGGTAATGTCATCACCGAGCGTTCCCGTCTGTTTGTCATGACGCCCGAGCGGTTCAAGGAGACCTTGGATGTGGAAGCTAGAGTGCTTTCCGAAGTTGTCTCAATCAACCGCAAGGACAAATCCATCCACATAAGGAACTTGAAGGACAATAGCGAGGTAAGCTTCATACCAACACGTAGGTTTCGCTAAAACAGCCAATACCTTATCGTCTACCCAAGGAGATAAGAGATG
>JAEINL010000116.1 GCA_016342655.1 Sphaerochaeta sp.
CTCTTTGATGCCAGCAGAAAAACCTATGTCAGGAACCCTAAGACTAACAAAATCCCACAAGGTTTATGATTGAGCCAGAAATGTCATGGATCCTTGGAAGGAGGTTACAGGAAATACTCTTTCAACACCAAGTCAGATGCACCCTTTTGCGTTATCAGCGGGTCATAATCAGTTGCAAAAATAAGGGGAGGGTCACTCTCAAACGCATCAGGCTCGACAATCTGACGCTTCACCTCAGAGGCCAAGGCCTCAGCGACCAGGGAGGAACAACAGACGAAGAGGAAGGAATGGGGAGCCAGTAATCGTTTGATGATCCTCATGGCAATGACCAGGTACCCCGCTGCCCTTTCGATAGTCCTCAAAGCATAGGCATCCTTTTCCTTCAGCTTGGCATCGAGGCCTTCAAACAGGGCAAGACGCAACTCGACCGAATTGGGATCCAGGTCCTGCAAAAAGGCCTGCAGACATCCTCGCGTCCCACAACTGCACCGGGGTCCGTCGAAATTGATGGGGATATGCCCACTTTCAATGGTCATCGACTTGCTATTTGCATAGATTACATCATCGTGGACAAACGCACCATTCACCCCGGTTCGCAAGAGAAAGGTAAACATGGAACGGTTGTGAGGATACCCTCCGTGACGATATTCACTGAAGGCAAGGGCAGAGCAATTGTTGTGGATCATGACAGGAATACCAAGTTGCTTCTGCAGCACCTCGACCAGCGGGATATCCTTCATACCTACAATACGCGGGTAGTAGGCTACGCGCTTGTTCTTGAGGTCAACCTGTCCAGGGGCTGCAACACCCAATCCCAGGATCTTCTGCTTATCAAGGCCCAACTCCCTGATAATATCGCCTACCTGGGAGACTATCAGAGCCAGCACCTCATCGGCATGAATTCCCTCAGGAAGAGGATGCATCCCTGAGTAGATCCTATCTCCGATAAAATTGAAAACCCCTATGGAGAGATAGGCAGTCCAGAACTCAAGACCAATGGAGTAATGGGCATCCCTGGAGACTACATACCGTACAGGTCTGCGCCCTTTCTTAGCTATGCTGTCCTCTTCCGGCCCAGTTTCGGTAGCCTCGATGAGACCCCCTTCCTCCAAGGCTGAAAAGATACGGAAAATGGTGGGAGCCTTCAGTCCGGTCTTCTGCACAATCTCAGACTGTGAGATACCTTCCCTTCGGGATGCATGGATTATGGAGAGGACCATCTTCTGGTTATGAACTCGGAGATCTGAAGCCCTCATAGGATTTGCCTGCATTTCATAGCTCCTTTTTCGACAGTCTATCCCCTTCCCATGAAAAAATCCACAAGAAGTGCCTTTACAACCAGTTCAATATGGAATATAGTTACTTACACTAAGTAACTAAAGAAAGGATATTGTATGAATACCTCCGAAACATTGGCCAGGACAACCTCTTTTGCCAAAGAAATCCGTAAGAAAACGCTGTACTCCATCGGAAAGCTTGGAGTAGGTCACATAGGAGGAGCCCTCTCCATCGTAGAGCTTCTCGCTCTCTTGTATGATCAGGAGATGAAGATTGACCCGAACAACCCCCTTTGGGAAGAGAGGGACATGCTGGTCCTATCAAAAGGACATGCTGGTCCTGCCCTATATGCAACACTGGCTTTGAAAGGCTTCTTCCCTCTTTCTGAGCTGGATACACTCAACCAGGGAGGGACCAACCTCCCCAGCCACTGCGACCGAACCAAGACAGTCGGAATAGACATGAGCACCGGCTCCTTAGGCCAGGGGCTCAGTGCAGCCTGTGGCCTTGCCCTTGCCCATAAGGTGGACAAGCGTGATAACCGCGTCTTTGCCATCATCGGTGATGGTGAGTCCCAGGAGGGACAGAACTGGGAGGCAGCAATGTTTGCAGCCCACTACAAGCTGGACAACCTCATAGCCTTCACCGACTACAACAGGATGCAGATTGACGGTATGACTGACGATATCATGAACCTTGGGGACATCGAGGGAAAATGGAAAACCTTCGGCTGGTTTGTCCAAAGAACCGACGGCCATGACCTTGGGGCAATGAAAGAGGCGGTCGCGAAGGCAACAGAGCAGAAAGGCAAACCTTCAATGATAATCCTCGATACCATCAAGGGCAAAGGGGCAGCCTTCTGTGAAGGCAAGGTAACTAATCACAACATGGCTTTTGACTTGGCCACTGCAAACGAAGCCATTGCCCAACTGGGTTGAGGAGTACACTATGGGAATGAAAGAAATGCGTGCAGTATACTGCGAGACCCTTATCGATTTGACAAAAGATGATCAGAGGATCATGGTCGTTGAGGCTGACCTCATGAGGGCTTCGGGAACAATGGGCTTCCAGGATGTCTATCCGGATCGCGCAATAGACGTAGGCGTTGCCGAAGCAAATATGGTGGGAGTAAGTTCCGGTCTCAGTGCGGCGGGAAAGATCCCTTTTGCCGCAACCTTCGGCTGCTTTGCCTCCCGCCGCGTCTATGACCAGTTCTTCATATCAGCAAACTATGCAAAACTGAATGTGAAGCTGGTCGGAACCGACCCTGGGATATCAGCAGCTTTCAATGGTGGAACTCACATGCCTTTTGAGGATATTGGTCTGATGAAGCTGATTCCGAACCTGATCATCTTCGAGCCCTCTGACCCCATCTCCCTTGCATCGCTCTTAAGACAAAGTGCCTCTCATCAGGGCTGCACCTATATGCGCCTGCACCGCAAAGGCATCGAGCCCATCTATTCCCAGAACGAATGCTTCACCCTGGGGAAGGGAAAGGTTATCACCGATGGAAATGATGTCACCATCATTGCCATCGGGGCCATCCTTGTCCCAGAGGCCATCAGGGCAGCAGAGCTTTTGCAATCACAAGGAATCTCTGCTGCAGTAATCGACATGCACACAGTCAAGCCTTTGGATGAAGAGCTGGTTTTGGAGTATGCCAAAAAGACCGGTGCGATCATAACAGCTGAGAACCACCAGGTAAGCGGGGGCCTTGGCGCCTCAGTAGCCAGCTTCCTTGCAAAGGCCCATCCCACCAAGATGGCCATGGTAGGGATCCAAGATGAGTTCGGACAGGTAGGCACCCAAGATTGGCTACAACAATACTACAAGCTAACTGCACAAGAGATTGTAAAACAGGCTATAGCAATAAGGAGCAACAGATGAAAATCGCAATCGCATCAGATCTTTCAGGGTTCCCTCTCAAGCAGGAGATCACCAAATACCTCCAGGAAGCTGGATATGAACTGCTCGATTTCGGCATTGAGTCTGCCGACAAACCCCAACCCTATTTTATCCAGGCACCCAAGGTGGCAAAGGCCATCCAGAACGGAGAGGCGGAGAAAGGCATCCTCATCTGCGGAACCGGCCAGGGCATGGCTATTGTTGCGAACAAGCACAAGGGCATCTATGCCTGTGTGGTTGACGACATATTCTCTGCAGAACGTTCGAAGATCGTAAACAATGCCAATGTCATCACCCTTGGTGGCTGGATAACCGCACCATTTCTCGGTGTACAGATTGTTGAGGCATGGCTTTCGATGGGATTTACCCAGAAGATGGAGTTCAAGAAGGATTTCCTCACCAATGCCTTCAATCAAGTTCAGGAACTGGAAAAGGAGACCTTCAAATGATCAGCAGCCTGCTCAGCAGTGTCCACATTCTCCAGTTTGAGAATCTCTCAGGCAAGGATCTCTTTCAAATCCTCTCGTTTGCCGCTGGCAAACAGGAGGACCTGAACGTGGCGGTCATCTTTGACAACGCCCCTATACCGACACGAAAGAACCTGCTTGTCGAACTAGAAGAGCATTGTACCCTCCTGCGTTTCGACTCAGTGGAGCCAAACCCCAAGAGCTCTGACATCCAGGGCATGTACGAAGACCCCCGTTTCAAGGAGGCCGACCTCGTCCTAGGCATAGGAGGAGGAAGCGTCCTTGACTCGGCAAAGGGCCTTGCAATGCTTGGCACCAATGGGGGAAAGCTTGATGAGTACCTAGGCAACGCACCCAAGAGAAAGATTGAGAAGAAAAATCTTCCCCTGGTCCTTATACCCACAACCGCAGGCACTGGATCAGAGGTGACCAAAGTTGGTGTCTACACCAGTGAAACCGGCAGGAAACATACCCTGGGCTCCCCTCTGATGAGTGCCCATACGGCTCTATTGATAGGGTCCTTTCTGGACTCCATACCCCCTGCCCTTTGCGCGGCAACGGGACTCGATGCCCTAGACCATGCCCTGGAATCAATCTGGAACAAGAATGCCACACCCATCACGCGCAAGGCTGCAGAGGATGCAGCCATTTCCGTGCTCACACACCTGCCTCCCCTCTACCGTGCAATTGTCCAGAGGAAGGAGGGGCGCACTCTGCTACAGAAAGAGATGCTGGTTTCCTCTACAATGGCTGGGATAGCCTTCAATATGACAGGTACAGCAGCCGGTCATGCAATCTCATTCATCCTCAGCGAGGAGTGGCATGTTCCGCATGGCTCTGCTTGTGCGTTCTCCCTGCTCGAGGTATTCGACTGGGCAGCAGAAAATCAAGAGACTAAGAGATCCTTGGCTAGAATTGCACAGCACTTCCACCCAGGGACTACAGACGAAAAGAACCTTGTGATCCTATTGAGGGAACAGATTGCGACCTTGATGCAGGAGATGCAAATCCCCCACACGTTCAAACAGCTTGGGGTAGAACTGAAACAAGAGGATATTGAAGCCCTGTTTTCCCGATGCTTCAGTGACCCGAAGATGCATAACCAGATGCCGCCCATGCATGAGGATGACTTGTACACCCTGTTGGGATCCAAACTATGATGCCCATCCTCCTTTCAGGATTGGTGGTGTTCATCACGCATTCCCTGGAAGCTGTCACAGGCTTCGGCTGTTCGGTGTTGGCCATGCCCTTCGTCACTGCCCTTTTGGGCATACGGATGGGCGTGATGGTCATCACTGTCCTTGCGTGGATCCTTGCCCTGTATTTTGCAGTGGTGAAGTTTCGGGACATCGACTGGAAACAGTATGGCATCATCACCGGCTTCATGCTGTTGGGTCTTCCCCTTGGCATGTATCTCTTCAGAAGCGTCGACAGTACGAACCTGAAGATGATCCTTGCTATCTTTATCCTTACCGTTTCCGCATACCAGCTCTACCGCTTGGGGACGAACAAGGAGACCAAGGCCCCGCTTAAGGCTCGCTCTGCTGTGCCCTACTACCTCCTGCTGATCGCCGGTGGCATCATCCATGGGATATTCTCCTCTGGAGGCCCTCTGGTGGTGCTCTATGCCTCCAGGCAACTGCAACAGAAAGGCAAGTTCCGTGCAACTCTCTGCTTGCTGTGGACCACCCTGAATACCATCATCATTGCAACGTACCTTATAGAAGGTTCATTCACCGCCCCCATTGCAAAGACCACCGCTTTGTTGGTACCTTTTGTGCTGGCCGGAATAGTTGCAGGGGAGAAGATCCACGACAAGGTAAACGAGCGTACGTTCAGCCTCATAGTATTCGGCATGCTGTTTTTGACAGCCATTTTCATGCTTATTTTTTAGGGGGTACGTATGCAAGAGATCAACTACAGGGTTCCATCTGATTTGATAGCAAAGAACAGCACGTCCATAATTTTGTCTGTGCAGTCATCAAGGTTTGAGCAGTACGGGCAGATCCTAGAGGGCTTGGATATCCAAGACCTGTTGGAGAAGGCCGCAGAAATAACACCAATCCCAGACGAAGGGAACATCTATGTCCCTTCCATGAAGGAATTGGAGACCTTCGACAGTGTAGACGCCCTAGCTCCCTATTACGGGAACCAGAGCATCCAGGTAGGCTTCTGCAACGGGCGCAACCAGAGCATGAATGGTCTGGAGTATCACAAGAGTCCTGAGGTCATCATGGCAGTGACAGAGTGTGTCCTGTTTCTCTGTCCTTTCGACCACCTCCAGGATTTTGAGTCTGTTCGGACAATCGATGCAGAGCTCTTTTACCTGCCCAAGGGCTCTGTTGTCCTGATTAAGGCCAATGTCCTGCACCTCGCCCCCTGCATGGTGGACCAGAAGGGATTCAAGACAATTATTGTGCTGCCCAAGGACACCAACGAACCCCTCGACCCAGATGAGATCCAGAAGCGTGACAGCTCACTCGAGAAGGAAGACCGTCTGCTCTTCAAGAAGAACAAGTGGCTGCTCGCCCACCCAGAGAGGATACAGATGGTAAGCCAGAATGTACACGTGGGACTGGTAGGCGAGAACAGGATGGTTAATCCTCTCTGATACATACCAAACATACCTTTGCAAAGAGAGACTCCATCAATTTGCAAAATCCATGTATCCGTTGCTGTACCAGTGAGAGTGAGATTGGCACCTCTGATATTTACCGCGCTTGTCCATGTATAGAGACCAGAGACGAGGGCAGAGCTCCAATTGCTCCAGAGCTGAGGTTTAACTCATCAGAAAGCGTCCTGCCAGCGGCAAAGTCATATACTGTCTCCATATCTGCTACTGCGGTAGTCGGGTTTGAAGGTGTAGACGAAGTCATGGTAGCGGCATAGAGCGGTCCTATTACCTGGATAGATGTTCCAGTACACAAACCAACCCCCTCCTGGATTACACCAATAGGAGGGGGTTGGTTCGATACTTGAGTCTCTTCCTGTACTAGTCCGGCATACCTGGCATGAGACCAGAGAGATACCTTAGCGGTCAGTCTTCATCCTCTTCATACTCCTCGGGAGCTGCATCTGCGTCGTACTCACCATACTCCTCATTCGCCCCATCGTACGCACTCTCATAGGAGGTGAATTTTCCTAGAACCGACAGCTCCTTGTAATCAAGGACAAAATACCCATCAAAAAACTCGAAGATATCATATGAATAGGTTTCATTCATACCTTCGGTATAATCATAGCTTCCTTTATAGTCTGCATTAGTTTCAATGAAATCAAACAATCCCTTATCGGCAATATAGTCCACCTCTTCATCATTGGCCGTCCGGTCCAACAAGCAGACACTGACATAATCTATCTCCTCATAGGGTTCCGTTCCAATGACAGCATAGTCTGTAACCAGTAAAGCCGCCTCAACGGATGAGAATCGTCCTCTGACTGAAAATTCGCTGGGGGTAACAATAAAGTACTCCTTGTTGAATTCCATGACATACCTGACTTCAGGTATCACCCCTTCCTCTGCCGAGCTAAACAGGGTCTTTTGGAACTTCCCTTCCTCAAGAAACCAGTGGCATAAGTCTGCCTCGTAACAGAACTCTGGGCGCTCATCCATCTCAGAGGGAAACGTACAGAAGGAGAGGCTAGCAGGCAAACCAGGTAATTCTATCATCTCTATATCCTCCACGGGTATCAATGTATTCGGGTTCTTGGTAGAGCATTCAACGGTCTTATAGATCCTATGGTGTATTCTGTAATACAGCCCATTCAAGAAATAGTCCTCATACACAACGTGCTCCACACCACTACAAGAGTTGATCAGTTCTCCTTCTTCCTGGACTTGCTCCCAGATTTCAGACTCACTTTTTCCAAACCAATCACGCTTGGCAATGTCGAGGTCTGTATATTCAAGGAACACATCCGCCCCTATGATGTAATATTTGTGTTTGTATGTGTATATGCCACTTTGACCATTGAACCAAGTCTGATTGGTTTCATTCTCTGCCCTGACCGTTTCCCTATCTACTCTAATTGTGGGCTTGACCCCATTGCTGACCTGCATTTTCTTGCCTCTTTGTATAGCTGAGCCTTCCAAATATTTACACTGGCCAGCTGGCAGAAAGTATACGCTGACTACCAGGTCTAGAGATAGAGAGAGGATGAAGATTCGTAGTACGATTCTTCATCCTCTTTCGTCATTTGATGAAAGAAAAGCTGTTTGGAGCAGCTTCCCTTTTTCTTCTATACCTTTCATTTGTTAAGTATTGTATACTTGAAACATGAAGAAGCGGCATAAAGCACTGAAGGTACGGATATATCCAACCATACATCAGAAAACCCTTATTGATAAGACACTCGGCTCGCTTCGTTGGGGAATAAAGAAGACCGGAGAGTAGTCAATGGTCACAAATACAAAACAGAGAAAGAGTACAAGGTTGAGTTTGCATGGATGAAGGAAGTCGATGCTGTAGCGCTACGACAAAGTCGTATTGACCTTTCACATGCATATTCAAACTTTTTTAAATCCCTTAAAAATGCAAGAAGAGGGAAACAGGGAGTTCGTATCGGTCTGTTGTTACTAACAACAATATAGCTGTTAATTTTGAACGTAAACGGATTAAACTCCCTAAAGTAGGGTGGGTAAGCTTCAGAGACAAAAGAGACTCTGCGGAAGGCAGGATCAAGTCCGTCACGGTTTCCCGTTCCCCTACCGGCAAGTATTTTGCATCGGTTCTTTTTGAGACAGAAGGAGAGGAAGTTGAGAAGAAGGCTGTAACTGATCCTAAGAAGGTAATAGGACTGGATATGAAATCACGATATCGTGATTTCATATCAAATCCCGACAAGGGAAAAAATCCCGATTGAGGACAAAACTCAAGTCTAATTGCTTTGCCCCTAAGAATAA
>JAEINL010000117.1 GCA_016342655.1 Sphaerochaeta sp.
GCACCAGGAGGCTGGCAAGGTGTGCAAGAAACTTTCAGACGAAGCTCAAATGAAGAGAACTCCCCACTCTTGAGGAATGGTAGGCGGAGGTCCAGGTGCTTTCATTGGAGATGTCCATAGGAAAGCGATCAGAATAGATGGTCTTGCTGTGCTCGTTGCGGGCACCTTTTCTCGGGATACTGAGAAATCAAAGCTCTTTGGCACACAATTGGGCCTGTCTGAAGACCGGCTTTACACAGACTTTGAAACGATGGCAAGAGAAGAAGCCAAGCGTGAAGACGGCATACAGTTTGTCGTGTGTGTCACGCCAAATGTATCTCACTTTGCCATCTGTAAGGCATTCCTTTCCGAAGGGATATCAGTAGTCTGTGACAAGCCCTTGACCTGGACAATTGAGGAAAGCGAAGAGCTCGTCTCTCTCACCAAGAAAAACGATCTGCTGTTCGGGGTCACCTATACCTACACAGGCTATCCCGCAGTCAAGCAGATGCGCCAGATGGTCAGCTCTGGCGCATTGGGGAAGATTACCTTTGTCAATGCAGAATACCCCCAGGATTGGCTTGCCCTGCCAGTCGATGAGAACAACAAACTGGCCCCCTGGCGAATCGATCCCAAGACTTCGGGAATATCGAACTGCCTGGGAGATATTGGAAGCCATATTGAGAACATGGTAGCAACAGTCACAACTCTGGAGATAGACAGCGTCCTTGCCCGTTTGGATAGCATCGTTAGCGGACGGACCCTCGATGACAACGCTGCGGTCATGGTGGAGTATAAGGGCGGGGCAAAAGGCTTGTACTGGTCAAGCCAGATAGCCTTTGGGAATGACAACGGCTTGAGGATCAGGGTATACGGTGAAAAGGGGGGATTGGAATGGAAGCAGGAAGATCCTGACCATTTCAGTTTTACTCCTTGTGATGCTCCCCAGCAGAAATGGAGTAGGGGACGTGATGAGTTCCATGAATCGGCACAACAGTATTCCAGAATTCCTGCGGGACACCCAGAAGGTTTGTATGAGACCTTCGCGAATATCTACAGGAGTTTTATCCAGGCCTTGGGAAAGAAGATCAGTGGAGAGACCCTTACCACTGCTGACTATGATTTCCCTACCGTAGAAATGGGGCTTAGAGGGGTTGTGTTCATCAACAAGTGTGTCCAGAGCAGTAAGAAGGGCTCAGTTTGGGTGAAGTTTTAGCAATACACTATCGGAGGATGAGAGATAATGGCTAGATTGGTAACAATTTTTACAGGACAGTGGGCAGATTTGCCATTTGAAGAAATGTGTAAGACCGTAAGCGAGATCGGATATGAAGGTGTGGAGATTTGCTGTTGGGGCGACCACATGGATGTGAAGAAGGCTTCTGAAGACCCTTCCTATGTTGCTGGAAAAAAAGCAATCCTGAAGAAGTATAACCTTGCGTGTTACGCATTGGGAAACCATCTGGGTGGTCAGTGTGTCGGTGATGCCTTTGGTGATCCCCGCTTGTCAGGCTTTGCTCCCAAGAACCTGAAAGGTGATGACAAGGCAATACGGGCTTGGGGTATCGAACAGATGAAGTACACTGCCCGGGCAGCCAAGAACATGGGCTGCTCGGTAGTCACCGGCTTTATGGGCTCTCCCATTTGGAAATACCTCTATTCCTTCCCTGCAACCAGCGAAAAACTGGTAGAGGCCGGTTATCAGGAGATCTATGACCTGTGGACCCCCATCCTTGATGAGTTTGACAAGCAAGGGGTGAAGTTTGCCCTTGAAGTGCACCCTTCGGAGATAGCATATGACTATTATTCCACTGAAAGGCTCCTGAAGAAATTCAAGCACAGGGAAGCTTTGGGGATTAACTTTGATCCTAGTCACCTGCAGTGGCAGGGTCTTGATCCTGCCCTGTTCTTCCGTGATTTTGCAGACCGGATCTATCATGTGCACATCAAGGACTGTTATGTGAAGCTCGATGGCCGATCAGGTATCCTTGGCTCGCATATCCAGTTTGGGGACCTTCGCCGTGGATGGAACTTCGTTTCCCCAGGCCATGGGGATGTGAACTTCGAGTTCATCATCCGTGAGGCAAATGCCGCCAACTACCGGGGGCCCCTCTCTGTCGAGTGGGAGGACAACGGCATGGATAGGATCTTTGGCGCTACTGAAGCCTTGGCTTTAGTGCGAAGAATTGATTTTGACCTCTCAAACGTCGATTTCGATGGGGCCATGGAGAATTGATGGATACGAATCCAAAACCTCAAGACATGATCAATCTGGTTGGCATTGTCAAGGAATTCTCCTCTGTCCGCGTGCTCTCTGACGTTACCTTCGGCATTCGCTCAGGGGAGATAATGGGCCTGATCGGTGAGAATGGGGCAGGAAAGTCCACACTGATCAAAATCCTGTGTGGCATATACCAAGCAACTTCAGGAGAGGTCTTTCTTGAAGGCAGAAGCGCATCGATTCCCGATTACATAACTGCAAAACACCTGGGAATAGGTATAGTGCCCCAGGAGTTCAACCTCATCAATTCTTTGACTGTCTATGAGAATATTTTCCTTGGTAATGAGATACACAAAGGGTCTTTTCTTGATAAGAAGACAATGAAAGAGATGGCTGCACACCAGTTGGCGCAACTGAAGATGCCTGTCGATGTGAATCGTCTGGTTAGTGAGCTCAGTGTTGCTGAGAAGCAGATGGTTGAAATATCGAAGGCGATGATTCTTGATGCCAGGATTCTCATCCTGGACGAGCCTACAACGACCCTTACAGGTCATGAGGTTGAAACCCTATTTGAGCTGATGCGCAAGCTCAAGGCAAAGGGCGTTACGATGATCTATATCTCGCACAAACTCCAAGAGATTAAGGCAATTTGTGACAGGGTGGCTACGTTGCGTGATGGGATTCTGATAGGAGTTGATGATGTTTCAGAAGTGGATGAAGAGGATTTGGCTCGGAAGATGGTTGGAAGGGATTTTAGCCAGGTATTTCCTCCAAAACTTGTTCGTACAACAGGGGAGGAGATGCTCTCAGTGGAGAACCTCTCCATTGAAGGGCTGCTGCATGATATCAGTTTCTCCCTGAGGAAAGGGGAGATACTGGGTTTCGCAGGGCTTGTTGGTGCTGGGCGTACTGAGACGATGGAAGCTCTCATGGGATTGCGCAAGATTGACAGGGGCACAATACAGAAAGACGGCAAGGCAATTAGCATCAGACACCCCAAGGATGCTGTCAGGAACAAGCTGGGTTACATCAGTGAAGATCGCCAAGGGAAGGGGATCGTCCAAAGGTTTGATATCCCCAAGAACATATCCCTCATATCCTTACGGAAGAAATACCTGCATAGGGGCTTTATCGATAAGGCCAAGGAAGCTTCGGAAGCTAAGCGGTATGTCAAGGAATTCAATATTGTGGCTGCTTCGCTGGACAATGCTCTCCAGTTCTTTAGTGGAGGCAACCAACAAAAAGTGTATTTGGCACGTTGGATGGATACCAATCCTGAAATACTGATTCTTGACGAGCCAACCAGAGGTATTGATATCAATGCCAAGAGTGAAATCTATGAGTTTGTGCATCATCTGGCATCTTCTGGAATAGGATGCATCCTGGTTTCCTCTGAAATGGAAGAGATCATAGGGCTTTGCAGCAGGGTGTATGTGTTGCGCGAGGGTCGTGTAACTGGATGTCTGGAAGGTGATGAGATTACCGAAGAGAACATCATGTTCAATGCTACTGGTATCAAGGAAGGAATATAAGAAGATGGGTGAAAACAAGATCGGCTCCTATATCAAGAACTTCAGGTTAAAGGACCATTCATTGGGTATGGCCTTTGTTGTCCTGATCATCATTGCCACAATTATGGGTTGGCCGAATTTTCTCAAGATGAGAAACCTTACGAATATTCTCCGCCAGATTTCCTACACAGGAATCATAGGGCTAGGGATGACGTTGGTTATCATCAGTGGTGGCATTGACCTCAGTGTAGGGTCGATGACCGCCTTTGTCGGGGGTATCTCCATCTTCTTCCTGAATATGTTTGGAGGCCAATCGACAATAGGTATTGTGCTTACCATCGTGTTCGCCCTGGTATTGGGGATGGCCTGTGGTTTTGTGAATGGAATCCTTGTTTCCAGGTTCAAGATGGCACCATTTATCGTGACGCTGGGAACCATGTCCATATTCCGATCCCTTATCCAGTATTTTTCCAATGCCGGGACCATCCTCTCTGGGAACAACACCTATGGGAAGATTGGAAGCGGGGTGGTATTGGGCTTGCCCATTCCCGTCTGGTGTTTTCTGGCGGTAGGGATCCTCTTGCATGTCGTTCTGAACAACACAAGTTTTGGTCGCTATCTCTGTGCCACAGGAAGCAATGAGCAGGTTGCTCGCTATTCTGCGATCAACGTGTCAATTATCAAGCTGCTACCGTATGTGATAACAGGTTTTACCGTTGGTGTTACTGCCCTGATGTGGTCAAGTCGCCTGAACTGCATCAACCCCAGTGATTGTACTTCCTATGAGATGGATGCCATTGCGGCGGCTGTCATCGGAGGGACTCTGATGAGCGGTGGTAAGGGCAGCATCATCGGGACCATGATGGGTGCCATCATGATCGGAGTTATCAATAACATGCTTGTTATGGGAGGCATCAGTGCTTTCCTGCAACAGGCAGTGAAGGGCCTTGTGATTATTGTTGCTGTACTTATGCAGTACAACAATAACAAGTAATAGATTTCATTTGGAGGAAAAAGGATGAAAAAGACATTGATGATCGTTCTCTGCCTACTGTTGGCCGTCGGCTTTGTTTTTGCACAAGGTGCTGGTGAAACAAAGAAAAGTGTCCCTAAGATTGGTATCGCTGTTCCTTCTCCTGACCATGGCTGGACCGGTGGAGTCGGTTGGTGGGCTGATAAGGCTGTAAAGGAGCTGAGTGCCAAGTATCCTGGAAAGTATGAGTTCAAGGTACTTCATGCTGATGGCTATGCAAAACAACTCTCCGATGTTGAAGATCTGATGGTTTGGGGTATGGATTACCTGGTAATTCTTCCTCATGAGTCAGCTCCTCTTACTCCTGTGGTAAAAGAAGCCCAAGCATCCGGAATAAAGGTGATTGTTGTTGACCGTGGACTTACCGATACCACCTTCGGCTATGTAAATCTTGCGGGAAACAATAGTGAAATGGGTAAGGTGTCAGGCAAATTTGTACGTGAATACATGAAGGAAAACAACCTTACCAAGTATGTGGCTATGGGTGGAATGCCTGTTGTCATCGATGGCGAGAGAATGAAAGCCTTCTTCGATGAGATGACAAAGGATAAGAGTCTGGTTAACCTTGCTGGTGGTCGTTACTACGACTTTGCTGACTGGTCAACTCAGAAGGGTCTCGAGCTGATGGAAAACTATCTGCAGAAGTATCCTGAAATTCATGCAGTGTTCTGTCAGGATGATGATGTCATGACCGGTGTGCTGCAGGCTATCAAGGAGAGTGGACGTAAGGACATCAAGCTTGTATTCGGTGGTGCTGGCTCGAGAGCTGCCTATGAGAAGATCATCGCAGGTGATCCTCTGGTAAAGGCCACGGCTACCTACCATCCAAGTATGGTATATGATGCCATCAACTACTGTCTTGATGTTGCTGAAGGTACGAAGTCTTCTGATTTCCATACCGCAAAATCTCCAACTTCTGTAGTGCTTCCTTCTGTGTTGGTCACAAAGGCCAACGTAATGGATCATTATGACAAGGATTCCGTATTCTAGAAACCATGTGAGCGTGAGTTTGATGCACCCCCAAGGATTTGGGGGTGCACCTATTGCTGGCTCCTTGCTGCCTATGTCCCCTACCGACAATTTGTTGACGCAATCAATGAAGGGTCACCAAGAACACAACGACTAGAGAGGGCCTGAGCCTTTGGGAAGTCTCTCTGTGCAGAAACCTCTATTTGGATAGGTCCAACGCTCCTGGTACGAAGGTTGCCCCGCTAAGGGACTTTCTCCATGCAGGAACGTATAATCTTGTACAGGTACATGACTAGCGTGGGATATCTCTTTGTCAGTCTTCATTTGGGACAAGAAGCAAGGTCTTGTTGCCTAAAACTCCATCCGCATCAACTACAGCGTGAGCATCAAACCAAATACGCCCTATCAGCATGACCAGTCATTCCAGTATAGTTGCCCTTGAACAGGAAGAGGCATACACCTGGCCCCTCTGTCCGTAGACAGAGGCTGTGTATGAGTCAAGGGATAATAATGGGCAGAGGTGTCCTACACTGACTTCTTCTTCTTGATTGATATAGAATGGACGTCCATTTCTTCGCGAAGCTTGGGTGTCAGGTTCCAGGGCAGGAACTGGCTGTAGTCGACCGAGTTTGCCTTCAGGCTGCGCAGCTTTGTCACCTCCCGCAGCAGGTATGTGACATACCCATAGAGATCGAGGTCCCACAGGTTCGCGGTCTGGATTATGGTCTCCATGGTCGCAAGAGTGTGAGCCCCTTCGGGGCATCCTGCGAAAAGGGAGTTCATTCTTACTGTGCTAAAAGCTCTTATAATTCTCTCAGAGCGGTTATTATCTGGATTCAGGTTGGCACAGTCAAGGTAAGATCGGAACAGTATTTCGCTGTTGAGGTAATATCCCATACCCTCCATGATGAACTCGTCCTGCCTGTGGAGGTCATAGCGACCCCTGACCCACTTGGAGAGCTTCTCGTACTGCGGCAGCGACTCTTCCTTGCGGATTCTGATGAATTCCTGCTCGCTGATCTTCTTGTCGTCCAGCCACCTGGTCCGATGCGTCTTGTCGATGCTGTAGATCTTGCCGATGGTTGTGATGATCCTGTCCAGCGTGATATGGCCGGGCGAATCCTCAGGATAGGCGCCAGCCTTCTGGGCATCGATGAATTTCCGTCTCAGGTGCGCATTGCAGAGTGCGAGCGTATACTGGTAGTCTTGTTTTTTCGTCTGATATCCGACATAGCAGTCAGCCTGTAGATATCCTGCATAGTCGCCGACGATGCCCTTGAATACATCGCTGGAGCGGGAGGGATCGTACTGGAAATAGGCGGCAGGCTTGCCCGGGGTCGCACTGCAGATGACCCACAACCAGGAATCGAGGTTGTCGGCACGCCCTTTCTCATCAAGGACCTGCAATCTTGATTCGTCTCCGTTTATGGCATCCTGTGAGAGTATGAAGCCCTTGATTGCCTCTGCCACCGGCTTCAGCTCGGAGCCGGCACGCATGTGCCAGTTCGCAAAGTTCTGCTCGCTCAGGTCCACGCCAAGGTTACAGAACCGCTTCGCTATCCTTGTCACGGACAGCCCGTAGAAGAACTTGTCCACCAGGGAGGCCGCTATGAGGCTGTCACCGGCAAGACCGCCGGGGATGAACCGCTGGGGAGCGGATGCTGTCTGGATATCACGTTTCCTGGTGCCGTTCTCATCATGGGTCTCGCCACAACAGGGGCAGTAGCCCTTGTGCTTGGCCTGCTGGATGATGTTCAGGCTGTTTCGGAGGATGTCGATGTGCTCATGGACATCGGGGCTGTCGATGTCGACAAGGCCTGTGCCGCATTTGGGACACTTGTCGGCGAGCATGAATTCCTGCCGTTCCCTGGGATAGGAGGGGTCGAAGGTCTGCCGCCCGCACCCGTTGCCGCGGACTCGGCTCTCGGGGTTTCTGTTCCTGGTGCCCTTCTCCCCGGGTTTTGCATCCTTTCCACCGGTTTGTTCAAGGGCATCCTTCGCTTTGGCGAGGGTGTTCTTCTCCTCTTCGCTGAGTGAGCCTTCTTCGGCCTTGCGAAGGAGCTCTTCAGAGACATTGAAGATTATGCGGTATTTCTCACTGGACCTGCCGAACCTGATGAAGAGACTGAGCCGGAGCTTCTCCTCTCCTGAGCGCACTGCACACGAGAGGACCTTGACATCCTCTTTGAGCGTAGCGTTCTTTTCAGAGAGGATGGAGAGCTTCCTCTTGTCCTTCTCTTTTTCCTTCTCCAGCTCAGTGACACGCATCCGGAGCCTGATGATTTCCTCTTCACTAGTCATGGGGGAAATATATCACATCATGCAAGTATGGTCAATATAATTCATTCTGCAACAACAATTTAATAGAGACATTTCCGATAAAAACACCATCCAGAGAGCAGCTATGGGGACTAGATGCAGGGTACAGGGGCGTGCTATAGCAAAAACGGCAAAACGCTAGGACGGGGGCGTGCAGGGCCAGGATTGTAGTATGCAATTATATCTTTCAAAAGAAATTATATGCAATTTTTTCGACCTGTGCGGTTGGAGACAACAAAAACATACAATCAATGAGAGTCATGTACTTTTCTGCGTGATTCTCTT
>JAEINL010000118.1 GCA_016342655.1 Sphaerochaeta sp.
GAGGGTCTGATTGATTACTTGCCAGAAATGACCAGACTACAGATGGAGGAGATTGATAAGGGTAAAAAGAAAGAGGCAGCTGCAACCACCCCTTCCAGAACCAAAAAGAAATTGGCTTAATATTCTTGTCCATAGTTTAGCACAAACCTCAGAAACTGCAAGCCATAGGGTAGCTTCCTTTAGTATGCATACATTCTTGTCACAAAACTTAGAAATAATGAAAAGTACGATTTCCTGAAATTAGGGCTTGACAGCAGTAGTTAAATAAAAAAAGAACATGGAGGTAAGAATATGATTTCTTACAAGGATGTCCTAGCCTTGAGTTTGCAAGGCCTCAACATCTCACAGCTCAAGGACAAATTGGAATATGACCGGAATACCATCCGTTCAGTAATCGAGAAGGCTACCATGAAAGGGCTTTTCCCCAAGGGTTGGGAGGGCTTGTCTGATGAACAGTTCAAGAAAGTACTGAAGAAGAAAACAAAACCAAAGGCAACATATCCGGTCTTTGTCACTCCTAAATAACTAAAGTCTCCAAAAATCCCCCAACTGCAGCCCCCAGGGGATCAGCTAGGTAGGAATCTGTTACTGTTCAAGCGGCCTGTTTTTTTGATTTGCGTTTAACATATTCTCAAATTAAATTGAGAAAACCCTACAGCTGCCACCCTTCCTGAAGCTGAAAAGTGTTACCCCCTAGCGTGAGTTTACAAGTTACAGGCCCCGTTTGGGGCTTTTTATTTGCCCTGAAAGGAATTGCTATTACTTATTTGTATAGCATAACTATTATATGCAAAAACAGTTGACTAATACATTTTAGTCAAGTAATATATAGATTGTAATGTATAGCCTATTTATAGAGGTGGCTTATGGGTACAATCAGGAAGAAGACAATCAAGGGCAACAACTACTATTATTATGTCGAATCCAGGCGCATTGACGGGAAGCCCAAGAACGTGAACCAGAAGTACCTCGGCTCCGCAGACGCCCTGCTCAAGCTCAAGAACCAGGGCACAGTTCCGCTGCAGGAAACGGCGCTTTATTCACATATTGGGTCATATGGGGATGTCGTGCTTCTTTATGACCTTTTTGCCCGCCTTGGGATCGTGGATATCATAGATGCCCATGCAGCGAAGAGGAAGCAAGGTGCATCCGTCGGACAGTACATCATGGTTGAGGCCATCAACAGGGCGGTGAGCCCATCTTCGACGGACAGTCTGCAGGACTGGTATGCAAGGACCTGCCTTCCCTCCCTCATGGGAATGCCTGCGAAGACATTCTCTTCAGAGAGCTTCTGGAACAACACGGCGATCAGTATCCAGCAGATAGAGGCAATCGAGGATGACATCCTTGCACTCATCATCAGAAAATATGATATTGATGTGAGCGAGATTATCTACGATGCCACGAATTTTTTCACTTATATTGACACGATGGCCGACTGCGAATGTGCCAAAAGGGGGCATGACAAGGCAAAGAGGAACGATTTGAGGACCGTCGGGCTTGCCATGATGGTTACCCCGGGGTTCTCCATACCCCTTATCCATGAGACATACCCGGGCAACAGGCCCGACTCAAAGCAGTTCCTGACCATGATGGGGAACCTGAAGAAGCGGATAAGGAAGATAACGGGCAAGGATATGACCATAACGGTGGTATTCGACCGGGGAAACAACTCCAAGGACAACTTCGACTACCTAATCGATGGTGAAGATATTCCGTTCCACTATGTGGGCGGACTGAAGAAGAACCAGTTCGAGACGCTTTTTGCCGTTGACAAATCCCAGTTCACGCCGCTCGAAGGTGATGGCCAAGATGGCCAGAGCACCTTCAGAATGAGTGGTTTCGAAGCCTACGGGCAGAAGGCGACCGCAATTGTCGTGGACAATCCCAAACTCAGGGAAGGCCAGCTGCAGGGTGTCATGAGGGACATGGCCAACGCCTCCAACGGGCTGGAGGAACTGAGGAAGCGTCTCATTGCCAGAGCCGAGGGAGATATCCGGGGAGGCAAGGCACCTACTGTCGAATCCGTGACGGCCTCAGCGAAGGGCATGCTCTCCAAAGAGTTCATGGCCCGTGTGTTCTGGTTCAAGGTGACCTCAAAGAAGATGACGGCAAACGACAAGGAGAAGGACTTCCCTCTCCTTGAGTTCGGGACAAACACGTCCATCCTGAATGAAATCATAGACAGGGAACTGGGCAAGAGCGTGCTGTTCACTGACCGGGGGGACCTCTCCGACGGGCAAATCTTAACCTCATACCGCAACGCCTGGTATGTTGAGCATGGGTTCAGACAGATGAAGGACACCTCCCACCTGTCGGTCAGGCCGTTGTTCCACTGGAAAGACGAGAGGATCAAAGTGCACATATTCAACTGTGTGCTTGCTTTCAGGCTCTGTTCGCTGCTGAGATTGGAACTTGACAAGAAGGGCATACAAGCTTCCACCGATGTCATCCTCGATGAAATGGAGAGGATCAAGACAGTTGACACATTCTTCGGGAACCCTGACAAACCGACCAAAGTACAGACTTTTTCCAAAGGAAGTGACATGGCCGAAAAAATCATTGGAATCTATAATTTGAAAGAAATCTACAAAGTTAGGTAATCAGCAATTCATGTATTTATTCTATATCTTATAAGTATTTAGAAGAATTGTTTTTTATAACTTGTAAACTCACGCTAGGATTGATAAGAGTTAAAGAGGGGTCGAATTTACGCTTACGGTTCTGCCTCTTGGCAGTACCGCACCCACAGTGGACTTTCACCACCTAGTTATTGCCCATGCTGGGCAAACGAAAAAGGAATCCGGCAAAACACCGGATTCCTTTTCTCGTATCAGAATTGATTGGATTGAACAGTTACTTTTCCAGCATGATCCTCAGGATTTCCACATCGGTGGAATGCATTCCGACCTGGGCCATTTTACCCACGCTTCGAATCGTGCTTTCCACATCGCGCTTCACCATGCCTTCACCCTGCTTGAATACCCCGCCGTTGTCCTGGATGCAGTACCCGTTCAGGGCTGCTTCCAGGGCTATCGAGATCTTGGCTGCACAGGAGGGTTTCGCCCCATCACAGATCATTCCCCCTACCGTACAGATAGAATTGATGATGGTATTGGAAATCTCCTCATAACGGCCCCCCAGCATATAGGCAACCCCGCTGGCACTTCCCGTGGCGGCACATACAACCCCGCAGTAGGCAGAAAGATCCCCTATATATTGTTTCTGGTGGATAGCTACCAGGTTCGCAATCGCCAAAGACTTCAGCACGGTCTCATATGAGGCTTTGACTTCCTTCGCATATTCCACGATAGGCATCGTCAAGGTAATCCCCTGGTTCCCGCTCCCCGAATTGATAATCACAGGCTTGGCACATCCACTCATCCGGGCATCCGAGCCTGCAGCCGCTGCTGCCCGGGCCTTGGTCCTCACATCCGAGTTTACGCCTTTGGTCTTCAGAAGTGATCTTCCGACATTGACCCCCCAAGAATTTTCCAGTCCTTCGCGCGAGATTTCCGAATTATAGGAAATCTGCTTTCCAAGCACTTCCTCGACATCTTCAACAAGAAGGCAATCGGCGAAGGATATGATATCCTGAACATTCAAAAGACTGTAATCGAGAACTTCTTCCCCGTCGTTCTCTTCCAGCGCCTGGGAAAAGACGAGCTTTCCGTCTTTCACTATCCGAGTGATGTGGGTATGCCTATTCTTGATTTCAACCAGGACCTTGTGGCCTTGAGCCTCCATCTCACAGACAATAATCAGATTGTCATCTCCTTGCACCAAGGTGCAGGAGCAGTAGAGGGGGTCTCTGAGCAACTCTTTGGTCTTCTCGATATCCTCTGGTGTGACGGAACCGAGAACTTCCAGGAGCATGTCAGGCTTTCCCCCGACAATACCCAGAACCGTTGCGACATCAATGCCTTTGAGCCCGCCGGAATTCGGAACCGTAACACCCATCACATTCTTTATGATATTTCCGCTGCATCCAATCATTACTTTTTCCGGGAGGCAACCTAGTACCTCTCGTGCTTTGGCAGAACAGTAAGCTATAGCGATCGGCTCGGTACACCCGAGCGCAGGAACCAGCTCATGCTTGAGTATCGCCACATACTCAGCATATTTCCTTTCATCCATGTTAAAACCTTCCCTATTTAAGGGTTTTTGCAATTTCAGTGAATAACACCCCAAGTCCATAGGCACCTGCATCAGGATAACCAATGCTTCTCGTTCCCACAGACCCGGCACGTCCCATTCTGGCAACAATGCTCTCGGTGGATTTTGCCCCTTCCATGGCTGCCTCAGCCCCTTTGGTAAAGCACTCGTTCAGGGAAATGCCTTTCTTTGCATTCTCGGACCAACTGTCTGCACAGGGAGCAAGGGCATCGATCAAGGTCTTGTCTCCGACAACCGCTCCCCGACCAAAGGATTTCTGGCCGGTTAATTGAATGGCTTTCACACAGCCCTGAAGCAATTCAGCCATCTCAGTAGAGGTAATGACTTTCTTTCCCACGGCATATTTACCAGCACTCCGGAAGGCAGAACCCCACAGCGGACCGCTTGCGCCACCACAATACTCCATGATGATTATGGAACATTCGTCTAGGAAACCACTTATATCGCTGGTATTTTCAAGGATAGTTTTCCACTCACGCTTGAGTTGCTTGAAACCCTTGGCAATGCTCATGCCGAAATCCCCGTCCCCGGCGTGGGAATCCAATTCACAGAACGGAATCTCGTTCTCGATTGCGACCGCGGAGAGCTTGTCCACCAGAAAATGGAAATTCTCCAAGGTAAGCACCTCATCCTTGATGCTCGCATAGGCTGCAGGCACTTCAAGGGTAAAAATGGCATCCTTCTCGATTTCCTTGGCCAATGGCGTATAGCTTATGTCCTGTTCGAGCCCACTGAGAACGATAGCCGGGGTATTGGCGGGAGCTACAAGATAGGTTTTCAATTCCTCGTCAAGTTTCACCATGGTCAGGGAAGCCCCGGCCATATCCAGGCTCGTCATATAATTGCCGACGAATTCCCTGGTAACCTTTACATGCATTTCTTGAAGCTTATTCAAAACGGAATTGTTTAAGGCATAGAGTTCCATCATCGGAGTTGATCCAAATCCGTTGACCATGATTGCTACTTCAGCGTCTCCGGCCTTCAGTTCCTCGAGAAGGGAGGGAATCATCTGGGCAACCAGCTCGTCGATACCCTTGACCTTCTGCCGGCAAATGCCCGGCTCCCCGTGAATGCCTACCCCGAATTCCATCTCATCCTCGGCCAAGACAAAGGTAGGAGAACCTTTTGCAGGAACGGTACAGGAAGTGAGGGCAAAGCCCAGGCTCTTGGTATTTTCAATCGTTTTCTCAGCGATTTGTTTTACTTCCTTGAGCGAAAGCCCGGCCTCTGCGGCAGCACCTGCAATCTTGTGAACGAAAACCGTACCGGCAACACCACGTCTTCCGACTGTATAGAGGCTGTCAACGACGGCGATATCATCATTGACAATGACATACTCCACGTCCATGCCATCCTCAAGGGCCAATTCCCGGGCATTCTTGAAGTTCATGTTGTCACCGCTATAGTTCTTGATGATCAAGAGGGTGCCTTTCTTGCTCTGGCTTGCCTTGAGGGCTTTATAGACTTGGATCTGGGAAGGTGAAGCAAATACATCGCCACAGACCGCAACGTCCAGCATGCCTTTGCCCACATAGCCTGCATGGGCAGGTTCATGGCCAGTACCACCACCGGAGATAAGTGTTACTTTATTTTCATCAATCTTTTTTTTCTTTACGAGTTTGCTTTTGGCATCATATTCGAGTCCTGGATATACGCTTACCAATCCATTGCACATCTCGTTTACCAAAGTCTCGGGACTATTAATCAATTTTTTCATACTATCCTCCTGTGATTCCTCTGCAAGAAAGGGATGGGTCCATCGTTTCTTTGCTCATAAAAATCACTCTAAACCAAGGTTTCTTCGACAAAAAGCCCACCCTCACAAAGAGGGCTAAGCTCCAGAAATATATAACAAGGGGAAAGCTGACTACTTTTCCCTTGTACGATCACACTTATTTGTTCTTTCTGAACGTTACTTCACAAACATCATACCCATTGGAAATGGTCTTTCCGAGTTCATAGCCGTAATTGCATTCTGCGGCAATGCCCCTGTCGCCATCCATTGCAGCATCACACATAAGCTTGATGGCCTCATCGGTTGCGCCGAGTTTCTTCCAGGCAGTAACTAGGGGACAATAGTGGAACTCAATGTAGAGTTCTTCTTCATCACAGCGCTTTACATCCATTTCGAATACTTTCTGGACATTATCGGAGATGAAGGCTTCCGTAAAGGCAGGGATTCCCTCTTCTTTCTGGTCCTTCTGGATATTCGCGCCATGAAAATGGCCACACTTGGTAATTGCCTCACGGGTGAAAGCTTCAGGATCCAAACCGGCTTTTTTTGCGGCATCCATCATCATGCTCATCCAAGTTGCCCTGTGCTCGATGGCACCTCTCAATACGTTGACTATTTCGTTGTCGAGGATTGTAGCTTCATTCTTGATTTCCATTTTTTTCTTCCTTATCTTATTGTTTAAATATTACCGAGATATGCCTTTCTGACATTATCATCTGTTAATAATTGTTTGCCTGTACCTTCCAGAGTTATTCTCCCGGTTTCCAATACATAGGCCCTGTCGGCGGTTTTCAAGGCCATCTTTGCGTTCTGTTCCACGAGTAAAATGGTTACGCCCAGTTTCTTGATATCCTTGATTAAATCAAATATCAGCATGACCAGGTTCGGAGAAAGCCCGAGGGAAGGCTCATCCAGCAAAAGGAGCTTGGGATCGCTCATCAGGGCCCTTCCGATGGCAAGCATCTGCTGTTCGCCCCCGCTAAGAGTCTTTGCTACCTGATTCTTCCTCTCGTATAACCGGGGAAAGAGGCCGTAGACTTTATCGTAGTCCTGGGCAATCTTCACCCGATCTTTTCGGGTAAAAGCACCCAGTTTCAAGTTATCCTGCACCGAAAGGTCAGGAAACACTTCCCTTCCCTCGGGGGAAAGACAGATTCCCAGCTTGACCAGTTCGGAAGCGGAACAATGCGTTATGTCCTTGCCTTCATAGAGTATCTGGCCTTTCTTGGGATTCAGGAGCCCCACGATGGTATTCAGGGTCGTTGATTTTCCTGCCCCATTGCTTCCTATCAGAGCTACTATTTCACCCTTGCTGATTTCCATACTGATGCCTTTTACAGCATGTATCATTCCGTAGTAGGTGTTGACATCTTTGAGTTCGAGAATTGGCTTAGGCATGTTCCTTTTCCTCCTCATCATCTTCTTCGCCAAGGTACGCCACGATTACATCCTTGTTGCTGGCAATATCCTTGGGAAGCCCCTCTGCGATTTTCTTGCCATGGTCAATAACATAGATCCGATCCGAGATGTTCATCACAAGGTTCATATCGTGTTCGATCAGGACAATGGTGAAACCCTTGGTAACCAGCCCGCGGATAAAGTCCAGCAGCTCCTCGGATTCTTCAGGATTCATGCCTGCAGCAGGTTCATCCAGCAAGAGCAATTGGGCATCGGTGGCTATTGCCCGGGCGATCTCGACCTTTCTCTGGTCCCCATAGGGCAAATTCGAGGGATAATCGTGGAGATACTTCTCCAATTCCAAAAACTTCAGGATATCAACGGCTTTCTGTTGTTTTCCCTTTTCCAGCGTCCGGTACTTTTTGGTATGGAATACCAGGTCAATAAAGTTGTATTCGGTATTGGTATGCATCCCCAGAAGAACGTTCTGGATTACCCGCATGTCTCGGAAAAGTCGGATATTCTGAAATGTCCGAGCCATTCCCGCCTTTACGATATCCTGAGGGGTCTTGCCTTGGATTTCCTCTCCATTGAAGAAGATCTGCCCACAAGTAGGCACATAGACACCGGTGAGCATATTGAACACCGTCGTCTTTCCAGCTCCGTTGGGCCCGATGATGCTTACGATTTCTCCTTTGTTTACATGGAAATCGACACCATCTACGGCTTTCAAGCCACCAAAGTGAATGGAGAGATTCTTTACGAGCAGAATAGGTTCCTGTTTAGTTTCCATTGGTCTGTACCCCTTTCATCAGTCTGAAAGGCTTGCTGCTATGCCCTCCAAGGATTCCTTCAGGCTTGAATCTCATCATCAGGACGAGAATTAACCCATAGATTATGTGAGCATCAAACCAAATACACTCTAGCAGTATGACCCCCCATTCCTATATATTGAGCCTTGAATAGAAAAGGGCAT
>JAEINL010000119.1 GCA_016342655.1 Sphaerochaeta sp.
ATATACTCCTCCTATGTTTGGAAGAAGAATATGATTATTCAATTTTTATTGAAATATGAACTTAATTTACGCTTACAGATCAGTCCGAGTACCACATGGTTGTACTCAGCAGAATGCATAGTGCCTCTTAGCTTATTTGCTGCCATCTACAATTTTTCTTCAAAACCAAGATTTGCCCCGCTGTTTGATTCCATATATCCATCCTTATAGTTTGAAAACCAATTTCGTTTGAGCTGTAAAAAGAATAATAAATTTCCCAGATATACTACTCGTAATAAGCGAGTGATAAGAATTGATAATAGATGTAATTTTTTAATACCCTTTATACTTTATAGTGGTAGTTGAAAATTATTGGTAAATCCGGTCTTTCTCATCACTGAAATCCGATAATTTTTCATCAGCAGATTAGAGTTAGGGAACGCATAAAGAATAACTTACCCATTTTAGACTATATATAAACATTAACTTGCTTTCTGTATAAAATTGTCCTATTGTTGTATCATGAAGATGTTCTATGGGAGACATTCATGAATACCAGACAGGTTGAAAACAGGGAGCTTTTGCTTGATCTCCTAACCAAGGAGCTCGATAAGGATGAGGCTTCCCAGTACCATGCCCGACTGGCTTACGTCAGGCTCGCACTGGCAGGACTTCCCGTAGAGGAACTGGCCAGGCTTTCTGACAAGTCGAAACCCTCCATCAATCTCTGGATACGATTATTCACCAAGTCAGGACCTGATGCACTGATGCTCCACCAGGGCAAACACCCGAAACTGAATATTTCCCAGATGGAACAAATCCGTTACGACATCAACCACGTACCCGCTGACTTCGGCTACAGCAAGTCCTCCTGGACGGGGCAGCTGCTCAGCGAGCATATAAGGAAGATGTATGACGTGAGCCTCCATCCGAGGCAATGTCTGAGGATTTTGTCTGAATTTTTAGCAAAATAACAGGACGTAAGGATTGTATAATGTCTAATTAGTCAGTAGTATTTCTCCAAGTGGAGAACCTGCATGGAGGAATGTACACTACAACAGCAATGCAAGAACCTTTGTAATCTGCTGCCAGAGCATCACCGCCGGTTGTACGCCGGCACTCTTGCATCAGCACTTCCCCATGGTGGGATCACCAGAATATCCAGGGACTTGTTTATCTCAAGGAAGACGGTCAGCAAGGGTATGAGGGAAAGTGGACTATCTGTACCAGGTACAATTCCCACACTTTCAACAAAGACTGCTTAAATAGGGTATTCAGAGCGGGATGTGACGATTCGAGGTACCATGTAGATAATCCATATTTTCCACATCTACAGAATTCTGGATGGCTCCAGAGACGGCCCATCTTTCAAAAAGTTTCTACCGGACTCAGATAAATCTGGTATTGGTCCATGCACGTTAAAAACATCTTTGCGCATGCATATCAAGGATCAGAGAATATGTATCCAGTGAACTTTGCTTGACTCTTCATCCACGAAAGATGCGGATGCAACGCGTTGATCAAGGGATCACCAATCTCTGGTGATCGGTTACAGGAACCGGATACCTAAAACACAAAAAAGTGATTAAGAACGTTGCGTCCCTGACCCTTGGGAGACCGATTCAGTGGCGGTTCTCCGATGGATTACTGCAAGAGTCTTTGATGGATGATTAAAATCGGTACTTTGAAGTGCGGCCAAGCATAGGTCACTTTAGCATATAGCGGGTGAGAATCCCGTCTGGAAAGGTCTAGCCAACCACCGGTACTCAGCCTTGGAGGGAAACGGGCAACCGGTTTCTTTAAACGTAGGCAGAGGAGCAAGCGGGCCGAAAAAAATAGCTGAAAATGTTTAGCACCCGAAATACCAAATGGGGAATCCGATGGTTTTATCTGACCAGAAGGCAATATCGTGAAACCGGTAGGGCAAGGGTGAAGGGATTTTCCCGGGGTCCTTGGCCTTGGCAGGCTTGACATAGACTACCCCGGAGGTAGAGAAGGATGTCGCGTCGGTGGGAGTTGTCCATGACCTCTCGCGTTTCCTTGCTTTTCTTACACTTCTCGCGGGGAGGTGTGGCCAGTTGGTCAACAACTCGGCCTTGAGTGGCGAAGTCGGAGTCAGTAGCACGACAATAGGTTCCTGGCTTTCCATTCTTGAGGCATCGCATCTGGTGTATATCTTCAGGCCCTGGTTCACATCCCGCACGAGTCAGATAGTCAAGACCCCAAAGGTCTATTTCTGTGATGTCGGGTTTGCTGCACATCTTCTCGGCATCAGCACTCCTGCCCAAATGAATCGGGACCCTCTCATGGGCAATCTTTTTGAGAATATGATTGTTATGGAGGCGGTGAAAGCGCGCTATAACGCAGGTAAGAGCGACCAGCTGTACTTTTTTAGGAACAGCAACGGCTTGGAAGTGGACCTCTTGGTCGGGCAACAGAGGAAGCTCATTTCCAAGTATCCTGATGATATCGTGGAAAACGGTGGTGTCATATATAGTGGGGAGTCTGTCGACAGGTTCAAGGGGTATGTCTACCGCAATTTCCATGACTGTACTCCGTTATTTGAGGATAACGAACCCCCCTTCACTGTATCCTTCTAGTGATCATATCACTGTTTAAGATGATATCCGCTATTCCTGATGTGGATTTTTTGGAAATCCTTCCTGGTACCTCAGATTGCCAAATCACGCTCTGGATGCTCTGTTTTTGAGGTTTTTGTGGTAACCGTGGAAGTTCTTCCCGGTACCTATTGTTAAGCCAATGTTGGACGGACGCGCTTTGCGCGCAATAATTAACTGTAAACCGAAAATGGATTTTTCCTCCTACCTTAAATACGGTGGGTAAATCCGGTCAATTTATAGCTAGATTTTGTTGTTTCCATCGCTGATTCCGGTCGGAAACAAGCCGTTAACCTTACTATAAATTGCATGATGAGCAAGGTGAAAAGCTTGTACTTCATTGATGATCAAGAGGAAGGGCAGGAAGTGATGAAGAGCTGCTGGAGACATCGTGAGAGTATCACATGCCTTGATCGGGTGTTGTGGTATCCAGGCAACTTAGGATATCACGCATAACGAATTACAGACAGCAATGAACCGAAAGGATGGCTATTCTCCTGTACTTGAGTGGGGGAGACGGTACTGTTTCCCTATGTATTGGAGAAGAGGAAGTCTTTGAGAATCCCACCAGACAAGGGGGCTTCCCTTCCTTGTTCAGGGATTCTCTCCCTAGTGTTCTTCCATTAAAACACAGTTTAGCTCATACGGGAAATTTTCATTTGTGGTTCGAGTGGAATAAATCATATTCGGGCTAGTGACGCGCTTTGCGCGCAATAATTAACTTGACTATGTATATACAGGAGTGTATACTATGGTCAGGAGGAACCAACTATGCTCAGTTCCAAGGTTTTTATTAGTGGAAATAGTCAAGCGATAAGGCTTCCCAAAGAATACCAAGTTGACGAAAAAGAGTTATATATTCAAAAAATCGGGAATACCATTATTTTATTCCCAAAAACTAATCCATGGGAAACATTTGAAAAAAGCTTAAATGAATTTTCTGAAGATTTCATGATTGATGGAAGGAATCAACCTGAAATGCAAATCCGAGCAGAGCTATAATGTATTTATTAGATACTAATATATGCATATATATTATAAATAAACATCCTATACATGTTGTGGAACGCATAAAGAAGTTGCAACCACATGAAATTAAAATTTCTGCAATCTCTATTGCGGAGCTTGAATATGGTGCTTCCAAAAGTAAAAAAAGGAAAATGAATAGAAATGCATTACTTCATTTTGCATCGGCATTCGATATTGTAGCTTTTAATGATGGGGATGCTGAGATCTTTGGTTTGATAAGGGCTAGCTTAGAAAAAAAAGGTACAATAATAGGGCCATATGATTTACAAATAGCTTCACAAGCAATATCAAGAAACCTAACACTGGTAACTAATAATATTAAAGAATTTGAAAGAGTCGAAAACTTAAAATTAGAAAATTGGGTATAAGAATTCGTCCTACAACAGCTAGTGTTGGGATACCGATTCAGTGGCTATTGGTTTTAGGAACTGAAACCATGGATTACCGCAAGAGTCTCCGATGGATCATTAAAAACCGTTACTAGGTAGTGCGGCCAAGCATAGGTCACTTTACCATATAGCAGGTGAGTATCCCCACCGGAAAGGTTTAGCCAACCACCGGTACTCAGCCTTGGAGAGAAACGGGTAACCGGTCTCTTTTAGCGTAGGCAGAGGAGCAAGCCGATGGCCTTTGCTGACCAGAAGGCAATATCCCCAAACCAATAGGGCAAGGTTGAAGCGGTTTCCTCGGAGTCCTAGGCCTCGGCACGCTTGACATGGATATAGAGCGGCAACTTGATAGGTCCCGTGTTCTCTTCAGTGAATGGAGTATGACCGACAAGCTGAATAGGTGAGGGCTTCAAACGGGAGACGGGGAGTCAGATCATCGAATAGTACCTGTGCTATTGGGCAAGATTCACAGGCCCTGGTTCACCTCCCGCATCAGATGGTCAAGACCCCAAAGATCTATTTCTGTGATATTGGGTTTGCTGCGCATCTTCTCGGCATCAGAGCTCCTGCACAGATGAATAGGGATTCTCACATGGGCAATCTCTTTGAGAATATGATTGTTATGGAGGCGGTGAAAGCGCGCTATAACGCAGGTAAGAGCAATCAACTGTACTTTTTCAGGAATAGCAACGGACTGGAAGTGGATCTCTTACTCGGGCAACAGAGGAAGCTCATTCCCAAGGATCCTGATGATACCGCGGAAGTCGGTTTGGTCATATATAGCGGGGAGTCGGTTGACAGGTTCAAGGGGTATGCATACCGCAATTTCCATGATTGCGCTCCGTTATTCGAGGATAACGAACCCCCCTTTACTGTATCGTTCTAGTGTTTAGGATGATGTCCGCTATTCCTGATGTGGATTTTTTGGAAATCCTTCCTGGTACCTCAGATAGCCAAATTACGCTCTGGATGCTCTGTTTTTGAGGTTTTTGTGGTAAACGTGGAAGTTCTTCCCAGTACCTATTGTTCTCTCCGCCTTCAGGGTCAGGCCTGTGAGGGCTTTCTGATGAGTCAAGGCAACCTAGTGAAATGAATTTACGCTATTTTGAATGTTCTTCAAATAGTTCACTTAGGAACTGTTAAAAAATAAATCATTTATATATAGCATATAATGGCTCAATATGGTATACTCTTTTCATGATAGAACTAGATGAAACAACCAAGAACCGGATAGCCAAAACAATGCCCATGCTCGCAGAAAATCAGAGGCGCAAGTTTCTCGGCATTGAGGCACTGGGTTTGGGCCATGGAGGTATCGGGGCTCTAAGTAGGTTTACCGGAGCTGCCCGCTCGACTATTTCTCTTGGTATGAAGGAAGCTGCCGAGGCAGGATCTGATCCCAAGGCAAGGCCTTCCTCTGCAGGTATGGGACGTATAAGATCCGAGGGTGCGGGAAGAAAACCTATTGAGGAAACCAACCCTGGTGTCACAGAAGCGCTTGAGGCATTGGTCTCAGAATCCACTATCGGGAATCCCGAGAACCCTCTGCTCTGGACTACAAAGAGCCTCAGGAATCTCCAGTCTAAGCTTAGTAGACAAGGATACCGGATCAGCCATGTCAAGGTTGGGGAACTCCTCAAGGAACTTGGCTACAGTCTGCAGCTCAACCAGAAAGCCCTCCAGGTGGGCGAAGCCCATGTGGACAGGGATGCGCAGTTTGAGCACATCAATGCTAAGGCCAGGTCGTTCATGGAAGAGGGGCAGCCTGTAATTTCTGTTGACACCAAGAAAAAGGAAAACATCGGCAACTTCAAGAACAACGGTGGCGAGTACGCACCGAAGGGTACTCCCACCCAGGTCCTTGACCATGACTTCCCTATCGTAGGATTGGGAAAGGCCAGTCCCTACGGCATCTATGATGTGGGGGAGAACGAAGGGTATGTGAATGTGGGCATCAGAGGCGACACCGCAATGTTTGCAGTCCAGAGCATCCGCACCTGGTGGGATGAGATGGGTTGCCTCAAGTACCATGGGGCGTCCAAGCTCTACATCACATTTGACGGTGGGCTCAGCAACGGCAGCAGGAACAAGCTCTGGAAGAAGTCCTTGCAGCTCCTGTCCAACGAGATAGGGCTTGAGATACATGTATCCCACTTCCCTCCGGGGACATCCAAGTGGAACAAGATCGAGCACCGATTGTTCAGCCACATAAGCAAGAACTGGAGGGGACGGCCCTTGGTATCGTTGGCAGTCATTATAAGCCTGATAGGATCCACGACGACCAAAAAAGGCCTGAGAGTGAGATGTGGCATTGACACCAATGAGTACGAGAAAGGCATCAAGGTCTCAGATGAGGAGCTTGAGGAGCTCAACATCAGCAGGCATGAGTTCCATGGGGAATGGAACTATTGGGTGTCTCCGTCGGAGACATTTGCTTAGTTAATTTTCTAACAGTTCCTTAGTGTTTCAGTAGATGGGAAGTTGCCCAAGGGAATGCAGGTCGATGGCAGGTACTCATTTCCAAATATGTCTGTAGTATAGGGGGATTTTTCTCTTGTCCCACCCAAATGAGATACATATCCAGATTCTATCCCTTGGTGATTTTTCCCCTATAGGAATGAGAGCTTTTTACCATAGAATTGATGTTACGGCTACTAACCCAATGTACACCGGAGCGAAGCAAGGCTCCCAGGTGAAGTATCAATCGGTTTGGTTATCACACCAGTAAGGGGAATCACACACGACATCTGAGACGTTTCTCATACTTCATGGTGTCATCCTTATGGAAATAAGCCAATCCCCTCATTAGATACGAGTATTGCAACACCTTCGTCCGGTATCCATTTCAACAGACCTCCAAAAGCCAAGGCTCTTGAATAGAAGGCCTTGCTGCATCTCGGGAACAATATACGCTACATGCAATGAAACGCTGGCTGAGACCACAGGAATGCAACCTGAGGATTTCCTTGCAATTGGGCATGAGAATGATCTCTTCATTTAATTTTTGCATGAAGATCATTCAATACAAAAAGGATGTCATATGAGGTTTAAGTCTGGTAGGACCCAGTCCGTTTGGTGGTAGGGTTCAGCTCGGTCACCTGGTAGGGTTTGTCCGTCGTACTCACCCTGTCAGGAAAGAAAAAAGATGCCCAGGGACAATGCATATTGCATTGGAGAAAAGAAGAGAAAGCGATATCTGTAACATGTAGAATGCTTTGCAATCTATAAAATGATGTAGACAAAATGACAAACAAATAGAAAAGCTCTATGAGTCCTTCTGCTTTTTCTAACTATGGTCGTGATTGGTAAAGGTTCTCATGCGCGCGAGGCCCTTGACAGATCAACAACCTCCCCCCTATCTGATATTGAGATCCTGCAGGAACCCTACTTGTGAGCGTGAAGCTAGAAATCTTTTGAGAATTTAGGGTGGCGGTATAGGGTTTCTGTTGTATTTGCTACTAGGTTGAGTCTTTCTTTTAGCAGAATAGTTGTAGACGCAGCATATGAGCCATATGTAATTCCCTGGGACGGAAAGAAACTCTTGCAGAAGTACTCACCAGTTGCTCTATCCTTTCTGGTTCGAGAATTATGACCTTCAATGAAAAGGTAACATTCTTGGGTGTTAAGCTCTCCTTTTATCATCCAGTCAGCTTTTATGTGTGAACCTTTGTCTGATCTATTCATATAGTCAAGGACAATATTTTCCGATGCAATGAATTGGTCTAGGTATGAGAGGTATTTTATTCTACAAGGAATATCAGTATTGAACTAATCCGCTGCGCGGAAGCTTTTCACTCATAGTGCTCGTGAGTCCTACCCACCCTTGCAAGATCCTACCGGCATGAACTGTTCCCCTTACAGCTCCTCCCATATTTTGGGTGGGGTACTTTTGACCAAGGCTCTGAACCCCTCTTGCACGTGAGTCCTATCCACCCTTGCAAGATTCTACCGGCATGAACTGTTCCCTTGCAGCTCCTTCCGTATTTTAGTTGGGGTTCTTCTGACCAAGCTTCCTACCCCTCTTGCTCGTGAGCCCTATCCATCCCTGCAATATTCTACTGACATGAATTGTGGTTCTTCCGCATTCTTGGTGGTCAAGTAGGTAATTTTATTAATTTTTCAAAGTGCATAGAATAGGAAAGGCAGTC
>JAEINL010000007.1 GCA_016342655.1 Sphaerochaeta sp.
TTATCCTTGGGGGCAAAGCAATTAGACTTGGGTTTTGCCCCCTATCGGGATTTATTTTATTGTCGGGATTTGATATGAAATCACGATATCGTGATTTCATATCCAGGCCTATTACCTTCTTAGGATCAGTTACAGCCTTCTTCTCAATTTCCTCTCCTTCTGTTTCAAAAAGTACCGATGCAAAATACTTGCCGGTAGGGGAACGGGAAACCGTGACGGATTTGATCCTGCCTTCTGCAGAGTCTCTTTTGTCCCTGAAGCTTACCCATCCGACTTTGGGGAGTTTAATCCGTTTACATCCAAAATTAACAGCTATATTGTTGTTAGTAACAACAGATCGGTAAGAACTCTCTGTTTTCTTCTTCTTGTATTTGGGGAAGCCTACGGTTTGTCCTCTTCTTTCGCCTTTCAGTGATGTGAAGAAGTTTGAATATGCATTTGACAGATCAGCCGTACTTTGTTGTAAAGCTACAGCATCGACTTCCTTCATCCATGCAAACTCTACCTTGTACTCTTTCTCTGTTTTGTATTTGTGTCCATTGACTACTTTTCGGTCTTCCTTATTCTCCTCAAAAAAAGTTATTCTTTCATGCAGCATCATATTGTACAAAGCACGACACGAGCCGAGTGTCTTATCAATGAGAAGTTTCTGATCTGTGTTTGGATAGATCCGCACCTTCAGTGCTTTATGCCGCTTCTTCATGCTTTAAGTATACAATACTTAACAAATGAATAGTAATGTTTTTAACAGTAATTTTCAATTCGGAAATACATTGAAAGTCAAGCCTGATTCATCCCAGTCCCTAAAAAGGACTGGGGTCTCTCATCTAAAAAGGATAGAGAAGAAGTAAATAAAGAAGACCACATTGAGAAGAAGTGACTGATTCAGAAAGAGAGGAGAGAATTGAAAATGCAAAAGATGGTAGTCCAAATTCATTGGACTTGCCCCAATTTTTCAGTATGATTGGGATGTGGAGGCACTGATGGAAACCAAAGAGTTCTATTCCCTTATCAAAGAGTACCAACAGACCGAAGTCGATACGGTCTTTTCAGAAAGTGACCTGTTTGCGATAGAGCTGGAAGACAAGAGCCCTGCCTATGCCTCAATAGTGGAGGATGCCCTTGCCCTCTACCTTGGAGAAAAGGGCATCACAGGCTACCTCCGCCTTTGCTTTCTTGACCCTGATACCCCCCCGTTGGAGAAACAGGAGGTGGAGAACTCCCAGGAGTGCTTTATCCTGACCTTGAACAACGCAAAGGAAAATCTGGAACCAGAGGACCTTGCTGCAATCGAGGAGAGTGGAATTGATTTTGCAGAGGATTCCTATCCCATGGTCAGGGTCAAACGCCAGTACCGTTTTCCTTGGTTCCTGACAGATGAAGAGCAACAATCTTTTGCCTTGGCTCTGCGGGGCATCCTGTTTGCCAAAACCTATGTTGTGCAGTTCGGGAAGATCAGCAAGACCAACTCCCTTACCCCCTGGCTGGAAAGCTTGGGCCTGGATGATATCGAGAAGCGGGAGTACTATCCGTACTTCAAGCAGGCGATGAATGAAAAGGAACTGTTTACCGTAGAGCCCAGAGAACTCAGCGATGATGACTACGGGGTGGAATATCCCCAGACTCGCCTGACCAATGAAGAGAAGCTATCGCTCTACAAGAGAATGAAGGCCAAGGCAGGGAAGATTCTCTATGTTGTCACCTTCCTCCTTCCCGAGCCTTTCAGGGATGCTAAGGGGGGAGCCCCTGTCTTCCCAGTAGCCTATATGCTTTATGATCCTCAGAAACATGTCATGCTCGACCTGCATATGGTGGATGACTACGAACAGCACCATACCAAGTTCGTATCCCGCTTGCTTGATAGCTTTGACCAGGTGGGAAAACCTCAAGCCATACACTGCTTTGGGGATCGCACCTATCCCTTGCTCTCCCATCTGGGTACACAGGTAAATATCATGATGGTACGGGGCAAACAGAATGATGAGCTGGATGCAATCATTGAAGAGATCATTAGCCATGACCTGAATAGTGAAGAAGAGGAGCATGATCATACCCATGTGCATGGCCCAGGGTGTGATCATCACCATCATGAGTAAGAGATTGTAGAAGAAGAAAGAGAGTAAGGATTGTGTCCTGTCCAGCAGTAGAGAGCATCGTAAGATTATTCGATACGTGCATAGGCGCTTGCTGGTCCTGCCCCAATCTTCTGTATGTAGCCGTCTTTCACCAGTTGGGTCAGAGTTCTTTCGACAGTAACCTGACTTATATCGGGACAGATGTCCAGTATCTCTTTCTTTGTTTTCTTTCCGGCAGTTTTGTCCAGTACAGCCTTGATCCTGTCAGGCTTGGACATCTTTCGGTATTTCATATGTGCAACCCTGTCTTCAAAGTCATTGTATGCCCCTATCAGAATGCCGAGATAGTATCGTATAAAAGGTTCATAGGTATTCTTGCCCTCATGCCAATTCAGAGATGAATCCAGAAGAGCCTCATAATAGGTATCCTTTGTCTTCTCAATGAGCAATTCGATACTCACATATTTTCCTACGGTGTATTCTGCTCGGTAGAACAGCAATAAGGAAAGGAGACGGCCCATTCGACCATTGCCATCATTAAAGGGATGTATGGAGAGAAAGTCTACTATGAACATGGGGATGAGCAGCAGTTTGTCAAAGCTGTCAGCATCCCATGCCTGCAGAAAAGCTTCACACAAACCTTTCATTGCATCAGGTGTCTGAAATGCAGGAACTGGAACAAACCTGACTCTTTCTTTTCCATCGGTATCTATTTCTGCAATCACATTGTCGGAGTTCTTATAGGAGCCGCCGATTGCGGATTTGCTGAAGTGATAAAGATCCCTATGCAATTGGAGTATGGTATTGGGCTTTGGGATGATATATTCATAACTCTCGTGGATGGTTGCCAGAACTTCTCTATATCCCGCTATCTCTTGTTCCGAGCGATTTTTTGGTTCAGACTTGTCCTGTACCAGTTCCCGAAGCCTCTTGTCTGAAGTATAGATACCTTCAATTCTATTTGAAGCTCCTGTACTTTGTATCTTTGCAATTTCAAGGAGACTTGTCAGATCATCTGCATGTGCCTCAATGAAGAGTTCCTGCTTGCCCTTATGTTCATGGATGCTTGTGAGCAAATGGACTATTCCAGGTGTAAGCAGCTTGGTTGGGGCCTTCTGATAATCAAAATTTCTCATTAATAATCTCCATCATTTTTAAATTATGTACATCATTATTACCATAAATGATGGAGATTGCAAGGAAATGACGATGATTCACTGTGATTTTCCTAGGATACAGAAGGGAAATTGAGGTATTGATAGTCTTGAGATGGTTTGTTGGTACCCTAGGGCACTCTGAGAAATAGTCCTTGATTCCCTTTTCCTAGATATCCTTTGCCAGTACACTGATTAGGATATCATCATTAGAGGTATTGGAGATAATTATGAGTGATAGTAACGAGATGCAAAATTGGGCCTCTCCACCGGGAGAGACAATTCTTGATATACTTGAAGAACGGGGTTGGAGTCAATCAGAGCTTGCTGTGCGGACCGGGTATACCCGAAAACAGATTGATCAACTGATACAAGGAAATGCTTGCATAACAGAAGAGATTGCATTGAAACTTGAACAGGTTCTTGGTAGCACAGTTGGCTTCTGGTTGAATCGGGAAGCCCAGTATCGGAGCTTGATAGGCAGCTAATTCCCATTGTCCTTCTACATCCCAAGGGAATACTTTCTAGACTGGGACAGTGTGAATCTGAAACCACTAGATTTTCCAATACAATTGGTTGTAGGTCGCGTCTACAGGGAAAAGATTCTTTCACGTATGGATAGCTTTTTGAAAACCAATGATTTTATTAAAGCAAAAATGATAGCAATGAATAGAGATTGAATTTACATGAATTGTGGATTAATGCGAATATTGTGGTATGCTAATGTCATAATAGACTTTCTAATCTAAAACCATTATGAAGATATTTCTATCCAAATTGAGGAGATTTTGATACATGATAAGGGATATAACCAAAACCAATGAGGAGAGTACTCCGAACAGTCATGAGATTGAGGTTCTGAAAGAGCATTTTCCCTCTTGTTTCCATAACGACGGATCATTTGATCTTGAACGTTTCAAGGGATTTCTCAGCGATAAGGTGGCTGTTACTGGGGAGGGTTATGAGCTGAAATTCCTAGGCAAGAATTATGCCCGACTGCTTGAATCTCTAGATACGACTACTGTCGTTGTTCCTGACGAAGAACACAATACAAAGTCAGAAAATTCAAATAGTGAGAATGTCTACATTAGTGGTGACAATCTTGATGGCTTGAAACATCTCTTGAAATCCTATACGAGGAAAGTGAAATGTATCTATATTGACCCCCCATACAATACGGGAACAGATGGATTTGTGTATAACGATAACTTTAATTTTTCTGTCAAATATTTATCAGAAAAGTTAAGCATAAGCGAAGAGCAGGCTCAACGCATATTGGATGTATCGAAGCGTGGATCAGCCTCTCATTCTGCTTGGTTAATGTTTATGTTCCCTCGTATGGTATTGGCAAGAGACTTGTTAGCTGACGATGGTATCATTTTTATTTCAATTGATGATAACGAACAAGCAAATCTTAAACTCCTTTGTGATGATATATTTGGTGAAGAGAATTTTGAAGGTCATGTACATTGGAGGAGACGACACAATCAACCAAATGATAAAACAAAGTTAATTGGAATTGTCGCAGAACACATTCTTGTATACTCAAGAAAGAGCCAATATCTAAAAGAGGTTGGAGTTGGCAAAATTGCACTAACTGGAGGTTTTTCTAATCCTGATAATGATCCTCGTGGTGATTGGGCTTCAAAACCTTGGAAAACTGGTTCTGATCAATCTGGCACACGGTATGAAATTACAACGCCAACTGGAAGGGTGCTTAATGAAGAGTGGATGGGAGATATTGATACCTATAATAAATTATGTAGTAATAATAAAATTTACTTCCCACGTGGTGGCGATGGAATGCCACGAAAAAAGTATTATAAAACTGAGAGAGAAACAGAAGGGCAATGCGCTACTAACTGGTGGACTCATGAAATATATGGGAATAATCAGAAAGCAAGTGATGAATTGACTCAATTATTTGGTTTCAAGAATGTTTTTAGCAATCCAAAACCAACTCAGTTGATAGATGCAATCATTGGGTTAGCAAATGTAAAGGCTGGTGATATTGTACTAGATTTCTTTAGTGGATCAGCTACTACGGCACATTCTGCGCTTCGATTTTCATTAGAATGCAATTGTAAGTTTATAATGATTCAACTTCCCGAGAGCCTTGAAGATTTAGTAGAAAGAGCATCTAGTAGCGAAAAGGAAAAGTTATCTAAAATTATGGAATTCCTTGATGAAAATCACCGCTCCCATACTTTGGATCAAATAGGTATCGAACGTATCATTCGCGCAGCGAAGGTAATTAAAGAGAAAAATCCAGGTACAACTGCAGATCTCGGATTCAAACATTATTCACTTGTTGAACCACCTGAAGAGACCTTGGATAAACTGGAGAAGTTCGATTCCTCCACCAATACATTGTTTACTGACAGCACGCTCCTTGATTGTTTCGGAAAGCCAACAGTCCTTGCCACTTGGATTGTAAGGGATGGGTATGGCTTTACAGTAGATGCTGAAGAAGTATCTTTTGCAGATTACACTGGATACTACATAGACAAGCATCTCTATTTGATAGACCCCAACCTCTCTAATAAAGCCATTGAAGCCATCGTAGTAAAATATGAAACTGATGGAAACTTCAATCCAGAGAATGTGGTGCTCTTCGGTTATAGTTTCACGTGGACAGAATTGGAAGCATTGCAGACCAATCTGAAACGGTTGATTGATACGGAGAAAAACCTACGTATCAATTTCGACATTCGTTATTAAGGGGACTGTGATGGAATTAATTCTTCAGAGAGGGCTACCTCATCAACAGAAGGCAGTTGAAGCAGTCAGTAAGGTTTTTCAAGACATATATTTTGAGGCGCCAACGCTATTTTATGAGAATCCGACTATCCCATTGGCAAACACTCTCATTACAGCAAATATCCGTGGAATTCAAAAAGATGTTCCCGCAGAATTCCGAGGAGGCCATCCCAGTCGAGAATGCCTTAATCTCGACATCAAGATGGAGACAGGGACGGGAAAAACCTACGTATACACAGAAATTATCTATGAGCTTCACAAACGTCATGGCTTGAATAAATTCATCATTGCAGTACCTTCCCTTGCGATCAAGGCTGGAACTGGGCAATTTCTCCAGGACGAATATGTGAGTAGACATTTCACTGATGTTTGTGGGTATGGCACAGAAATTGAGGTTGGTATCCTTGAGGCCCCAAAAAGTAATAAGAAAGGTCGTTCGTATTTCCCTAGTGTCGTCAGCGACTTTGTCAAAGGGTCATGCCAGAATACGAAAAAGATATATGTCTTGCTTCTTAATATGCAGATGCTAACAGGGGCTAAATTACTTACGCGCGATGATTATGATTATGGAGCGGAGGGCTTTTACCGACCGATGGATGCCATCAAAGCAACTCGGCCGATCATGATAATTGATGAACCTCATCGCTTTTCCCGGGACCAGAAGGCGTTCAAGGTAATCACTAACGAAATTATGCCACAATGTATCATTCGTTTTGGAGCAACCTTCCCTGAAGTCACAACTGGTCGTGAAAAGAATAGAGTTACTGTTAAAGACTACCAGAATCTCCTATATGATTTGAATGCATGTGAATCATTCAACCAAAATCTGATAAAGGGTGTTGCTAAGGAACATTTCGAACCGGTATCAAAAAGAGAAGAAAAGCTGAAAATAATCTCAATTGCTAGCAGAGATTCTGTTATTTTCCAGCATAAGAAAAAAGATGAACCAACACGCTCATATACCCTCAAACGAGGAGATGCACTTTCAATCATCCATGAGGCGTTTGAAGGAATAACGATTGATTCTATCGGTACTTCTTCTGTATTTTTCTCCAATGGCATCGAAAAATCGAAGAGTGAAGAACTGGATGTGGATATCTATATGACATCCTACCAGGAGCAGATGATCCGTCTTGCTCTGGAACGGCATTTTGAAACGGAGAAAGAGAATTTTTGTGGCCGTTCTTTCAAGATAAAAACTCTTGCTTTGTTCTTTATAGATGATATCTCATCATATCGGGCAAAGCAAAATGGAAGGGATCCCTTCTTATTACTGGCGTTTGAAAGACTTTTGAAAGAACGAATCGAATCTACACTATCTGGACTCAGTTCTCATGATGTTCAATATAGAGCCTATCTTGAAGCCAGCCTTGCAAACATTTCTGCTTGCCATGCCGGTTATTTTTCACAAGACAACAGCGACTCGGATGATGAGATAGCAAAAGAAGTGGAGGTCATCCTTCATGGCAAAAAGCAATTACTTTCATTTAAGAATAAAGATGAGTCTTTCAACACACTACGGTTCCTATTTTCAAAATGGACACTGAAAGAAGGATGGGACAACCCAAACGTTTTCACCATTGCAAAGCTACGATCAAGTGGAAGCGAGATCAGCAAGCTCCAGGAAGTGGGCCGTGGATTGCGCCTTCCTGTTGATGAGAATGGTAACAGAATTTCCAACGAGGAATTCCAACTGAATTATATTGTTGACTTCACGGAAGCTGACTTCGCAAGAAAGCTGATCGACCAGATAAATGGAGAGATTTCACAATCTTCAAAACTAAATGACGAACAATTAGAGCAGGTGGCAAAGAAACTCAGCTTGACTGCAGATGAGCTTTTCTTGGTATTATTCGAAAAAAGTTATATTGATCGCCACATGAATATCCTTACAGATAATAGGGAGGTATTCTTTGCTGAATACCCAGATTTCGCTATGGGCCTCTCTTCAGGAAAGGTGAAAGATCGGAACGTTTTGAAGCCTAAACCTGTAAAGATCCGCAAGGCTGTATACAGCGAAATCAGGGAGTTGTGGGAGGCGATCAATCAACGGTACCTGCTGTTTTACGATAAGGATTTGGATTCGGATATGGATGCGGTTGTCTTGTCATTGCTTGAAAGACCTGGTGTATTTTCTGAAGTAGTTATGACCAGTCATCGAGAGGTTGTTACCAGCGACGGAACGCACATGACAATTGTTTCTGATACAGGGGCTCAGTACATCACTTCAAACCCAATCCCATATAATGAATTTCTCAATCGGATACTGCGAGCAACCCATCTACCGATAACGACAGTTCACAAAGCAATGTGTGATTTTGTAGGCAAGCATGGATTGGTGAACCCTGAATATATCAATGCAAATTCAGCCAGTATGTTCATCCAACAATTCCAAGACTGGAAAAATAAAAACCTGCAAGGACGATTCAAATACAAGAAGAGCAACACTCCTGTAAGAGCTACTGCACTCTCATATGAAGATGGCTCCCCACGTGAAGATATTACTCAAGGGCGCATTGGGACAAAACTTGTGGAAGGAACCCCTAGTGAGAAATATCTGTATGATTCATATGCGTATGACTCTCCTTTGGAACAGAAGAACATTACATCGGATGTCGAGGAAATTGTAGTGTATGGAAAAATACCTCGAAGTAGCATAGCTATACCTACTATAACTGGAGAGAGGTTCAGTCCAGACTTCATGTATGTCGTAAGAAGGGCTTCAGGTGAGAAGGAGCTGAATATTGTCGTTGAGACGAAGGATGTTGAAAACAGATCTGGATTACGGCCCATTGAACAGATAAAAATTGATTGTGCAAAGACCTTCTTCGAAACATTGTCCAAGGATGGGTATACAGTACACTTCCGAGACCAACTCAATAACAAACAAATGGTTCAGATTATCAAGGATGTGCTTGATCAGAATCCATAATATATCCAGTTGGGATCTTCTCCTGTGTGGTAAGTACAATTCCCCTGTGATGTAAGAAATACCATTTTGGGGAGCGTATGAGAGTCGTCATACCAGTGAATTTTAACGGTATTGGGCTCTAATTGCCAGCCTTTTCATTTTAGCGCTAGGGAGGCAGATACACCAAGTATGGAAACCGTAAGGGGTAAGAAAGAAGGAAAAGCTGTATTCATATCACTCTGTCGCTAAAGGTGATAAATTTTTCTTCATCTTCCTTACCCGTACTACCTACTGTCCCTACTTGTCTCCATACTCAGGCACAATGCAGATGAATACAAAAGGCTCGTCACCTGCTTGGGAAATCTGATGGAGGATATCAGAGGGAACATAGGCTGTGGAACCTGGGGTGAGAGGGTAGTCCTTGCCATCCATGAACAGCACACCCTTGCCTTCCACACCATAGATGATGTGTTGCCAAGGATGGGCATGACGGGGTGCAAAGCCACCCTTGCCGAGGGTGAACATCCTCATGACGTGGTCCTTCCACCCTTGGTTTGGTCCTACGAGTACTTGTTTGGTGACATGTTTAGAAGAAGGGCTCTCTATCTGTTTTTTCTCTATCTCATCACGGTGTGATACAAACATAGCGTTTCTCCTATTTGCCTTGCAGTTTTTCCATGACCCAATCGGTTCTTGACCCACTCTCACCTGTGCTGGGGCAGGTGCCTTTTCCCAAGAGCTCATTCACTACCATCTGGATCATCGGTTGGGCAATATGTTCAGGTGGCTTACCAACCTCTATAGTCTGTTCCCCTTCTTTTGTCCGTATGTGGATAGGCTCTTCATTAGCGAAAACAGAGTAGGACAATTCCCCTTTGCTGCCACAGATGATGGTCTTATCTTCATCTTTGTACGTATTGAAGCAGAAGATTCCGCTTCCCAAGACATTGTTTGCATGCTTCCAGCTACCACTGACGATATCTTCAGCAGCATAGGCCTTGCTCTGGTTTTCTGTAAATCCCTGGGCTTCTTCAATAGGCCCGAAATACCAGTCCAAGAGGTCCAAGGCATGCGAGCCGACATCCAATATGAGCCCGCCTCTAGATAGCTCGGGGTTGACCCTCCAGGAGCCCTCCTTCAGTTTGTCCTCCTCTGGAAGGCTCTGGTGCATGGAAACATGCACATACCGAATCTCACCAATGATACCGCTATCGAGCAGAGCCTTGATCTTCAGGAACTTGGGAAGGGCTCTGCGATAGTAGGCGCTGAAAAAGGGAACTCCCTTCTCCTTACAGAAGGCGGTCATCCTCTTGCTGTCTTCACTGGATATTGCCAAGGGTTTCTCGCAGTACACAGGTTTGCCTGCTTCTGCGACCTTGAGGGTATATTCCATATGTGAGGAGGGATGGGTGGCGATGTAGATGGCATCCACTTCAGGATCGTCGATAAGCTTCTGGGCATCATCATACCAGCGTGGCACATTATGTCTTTTTGCGTAATCTTCTGCCTTTTCGCTGTTTCGGCGCATTACAGCAACCAAGGAGGATCCCTCGGCTTTTTGCAAACCCGGTCCGCTCTTCTTTTCGGTCACATTCCCACAACCTATGATGCCCCAACGGATCGTTTTCATATGCTCCTCCTTGTTTTTCATATTCTTTCTCTCTTGGTGTGTTACTTTGGCTCCCAACCAAGCAACTTTGAAAGGTTATTGCACTCACTCAGGATGGAAGTGACAATACGTTTCTTGTTCTCAGGATCGAACCTGAACAGAGGCCAGGAGACGCTCATCGCAGCAATTGTCCTTCCCGTATAGTCCTTGATAGGCGCTCCTATGCAGAGCGTTCCCATCTCATGCTCCTCGTCATCGGAAGCCCAGCCCTGGTTTCTGACTTTTTCCAACTCCGATCGCAATGCCTGTTCATCTCTGATGGTATTCGGGGTGAAAAGCTTGAGTGGCACCTTGCCAAGATACTGCTGAAGCTCGCGCTCAGTCATGTCGCTGAGCAGGACCTTCCCAATGGCAGTGCAGTAGAGGGGGATGGTTTTCCCCACTCTGCTGTACATGCGGATGGTGAAGGAGGACTCCTTCTTCAGTACATAGACAGCAGTCTTGCCCTCGAGTACGCCCATGTGGACTGTCTCACCCAGTTCAGTGCAGAGCTTCTGGGCAACAGGGTTGGCCAGACTGATGAAATCAATGTGCTCCAATCCATGCGAACCCAAGGAGAACAATTTCAGAGTAAGACTATACAGGTCAGTGGGGTCTCTATAGATATAGCCAAGGCTGACAAGTGTAGACAAGAATCTGAGCAGGGTAGCCTTAGGCAACTTGGTCTCCTTGGCAAGGTTCTCAAGATTGATATGTTGGTATTGGGAGAGCGTTTCCAGTATGGCGATGGTACGTACCACCCCACTGGTCAATTGTTTGTCCCCCTGCAGTTCAGATCCTTTTTCACTCATGTTCCTATCCTTCAAAATACGTCTTAGCATTCTCAAACGAGATTTTCTTCACTACACTGCCCAACATCTCCCTGTCGGAAGGGATCTCACCCTCTTCTGCCCAGGTGCCGAGTATGTTGCACAGGATTCTCCTGAAATACTCATGTCTGGGGTAAGAGAGAAATGATCGGCTGTCTGTGAGCATACCGATGAAACGTGGTAACAAACCAAGGTTCCCTAAGGTTTTCATCTGCTGTTCCATACCATCCTTATGGTCTGTAAACCACCAGGCTGAACCTAGCTGAATCTTTCCTGGTATCCCGCCCTGATAGCAGCCCATCAGGGAACCTAGGGTATAGTAATCCTTTGGGTTGAGGCTGTATAGGATGGTCTTGGGAACCTCTCCTGTTGCAGAAAGAGCACTGAGGAAGGCTGAAAGCCCTTCAGCAATCTCCTTGTCATGGGATGCATCGAATCCTGTATCGGGACCGAGAAGCTCGAACATACGCTTGTTGTTGTCCCTGATCGCGGCAAAGTGCAGCTGCATGGCAATGTCACGCTTTGCATAGGCGCGGGCCAAGTGGGAGAGGACGAAGGTCCTGTAGGCCTCAACCTCCTCCTTGTTCAGGGTTGTACCAGCAAGCTTCTTGCCAAAGATGGCATTGACTTCACTCTCGCTCTTGAACACAGCAGGAGCTGTCACCAAAGCGTGGTCGGAGGCCTTACATCCATTTGCAACAAAGAAGTCCAGGCGCGCGATAAGGGCAGTGACGACATCTGTTGCTGAATTGATTTCCATCGAGGCGGCTTTTGCCAGAAGGGCAACATACTCGAGGAAGGATTCCTTCTCAATGGCCAAGGCCTTGTCCGGGCGGTAGGAGGGAAGTACCTTTGCAGGGAAATCCTTCTGGGAAGCGATGTCCTGATGGAAGGCGAGGTCATCGGCAGGATCGTCGGTGGTACCCACTGCGTAGACCTTGAACTGTTTCATGATACCAGTAACCGAGAGGTTTGCATCGCTTGCAAACCTTCGGTTGGTCTCCTCATAGATAGCCTTCGCACTCTTGGTGTTGAGGGGTTCGTGAATGTCGAAATAGCGCTGCAACTCCAGGTGGGTCCAGTGGTAGAGAGGGTTGCCTAGGGCATTTTCCATAGTTTGTGCCCAAGCGTAGAACTTGTCGAACGGGTCGGCATCTTTGCCGGTGATAAGCTCCTCAGGTATTCCATTGGAACGCATCGCTCTCCACTTGTAGTGGTCACCCCCTAGCCAGGCATCGGTGATGGTGGTAAAGCGCTTGTCTGTTGCAATCTCCTGAGGGATAAGGTGACAGTGGTAGTCGAAGATCGGTTGGTCTTTTGCAAACTCATGATACAGCATCTCTGCTGTCTTGGTCTGTAGGAGGAAATTCTCACCCATAAATTGTTTCATAGCAGTACTCCTTCCTAGAGGATGACCCCATCCTTGAATAGGGAAATCTCGGCGTAGCCGTTTATTTCATTCTTAGTCTGTTCCTCACCAGAGGCAACCTTTTTCATCAAGTCAATGAAGTCATTGAGTACCACCTCGTTGTCTTCATATAGCAAGCGACCAGCATCAAAGTCAATCCAATTGGCTTTCTTTGTAGCCAAAGCGGTGTTTGAGGCTATCTTTACCGTAGGGACAGGGGCTCCTAAGGGAGTTCCTCTCCCTGTGGTAAACAGGATGATATGTGCACCGCTTGCAGTAAGGGCAGTCGTCGAGACAATATCGTTGCCAGGACCCGATAGTACATTAAGACCACGCTCGGTGACCCTCTGTCCATAGTCGAGCACAGCCACTATTGGGGCTTGTCCGCCTTTTTGGATGGCTCCGATGCTCTTATCCTCCAACGTGCTGATACCCCCTTCCTTGTTGCCAGGGGAGGGATTCTCATAGACTGTCTGGTCATGGGAGATGAAGTAATCCTTGAAGTCGTTGATGAGCTTGACAGTCTCTTCATATACCTGTTTGGTAACTGCGCGGTTCATCAGGATCTGTTCCGCACCGAACATCTCTGGAACCTCGGTAAGGATAGACGTCCCCCCCATGGCAGTGAACTCATCGCAGAAACGCCCGACCAGGGGGTTTGCTGTGATACCGCTGAACCCATCAGAGCCACCACACTTGAAGCCTATGACCAGCTCTCCCATGGAGACGCTTTCGCGCCTGTCTTTTGAGATGGTCTGTACCAATTCAGTAAGCAGCAGCTTGCCGCTCTCAATCTCGTCATCAACCTCTTGGCAGGTGAGGAATTTTACCCGTGAAGGGTCGACTTCCCCTACCAAGGCCTTGAATGAGGCTGGTGTGTTGTTCTCACACCCCAGCGATAGGACCAGAACCCCACCGGCATTGGGGTGGTGCACCAGGTCCGAAAGGATGGTCCTGGTTGCCTTATGGTCGGCTCCAAGCTGGGAGCACCCGTATGGGTGTGCCCAGACATGGATGCCATCGTACTCATAGGAGGAGAAGGCACCCTTCGCCCAATCGATAAGATTTTCGGCAACCTTGTTCACACACCCGACGGTGGGGATTATCCACAGCTCGTTACGGATGCCTATCTGGCCGTTGGCACGCCTATAAGCCTGGATGGTGGGAATCTTCCCTTCCCAACTCTTGCGCTTCTTTTCAGCCTTTGCCATATAGGAGGCGCTTTCCTCCCTGTCATACTGGTACTCGGCTATCTCACTCAGCAATGTGCTGATGTTCGTAGAATGGACATGGCTACCCAAGGCGATTGCCTCTGTAGCCTTTCCAATGGGATAGCCGTACTTGATGACTGGCTCTTCCTTCTGGATATCCTTGAGGGCAAACTTGTGCCCTGCAGGGATATCAGAGGCGAGCGTAACCCTCTTGCCGTCAACCTCTACAACCTCACCCTTGGTAAGGGCCTTGATGGCGACAGCTACGGTATCACTCTCCGCTATTTTCAATGTTGAAAATGTCTGCATACTACTAATCTCCTTTAGAGAGCTGAAAGAGCACTCTTCATTCCATCCTTCCAGATAGAGAGGAGGTTCTCAGTGACCTGCTGGGGCAGGCCTGGTAGCAGGGTAAGATCTGTCCCCCACCAAGAGGCTTCGCTGAGCACTGCCTTGGAAATTGCCTGTGCATCCTTTGTCTTGTAGAGCTCGGCAAACTTTGTCAGCACCTCAGGACTATCCTGGATGAGGTAGGTCTCCCCATTTCTCTTTCCAACAAGAGCCGTGCCATCAAACTGTGTCCCCTCATAGAAGCTGATCAGGGCCGCAAGGGAGAAAACAAGATACTTGGGGAGCCCCTTGTACTTCTTCTGGTACGCCAAGAGAGAGGGTAGATCCCGGGTCTTGAACTTGCTTACCGAGTTTAGCGAGATACTGAGCAGCTGATGGGGGTTGAACGGGTTTTCAAAACGTTCAAGCACATCGGATGCGTACGCTTCAAGCATCTCTTTTGAGCCATCCATCGATGGGATGATCTCGTCAAATATACCACAGTGCATGAAGGGGTAGACCAAGGCCTTGTCAGCTATGCACTGCTGCACGGTATCGAAGCCCCCCTGGTAGGCCGCAAGGACGGTGAGGGTGTGTGCTCCGTTGAGGATGCGCACCTTGCGTGTCCTATAGAAGCTCATGTCGTCAGTCCAGATTACATTCAAGCCGGCTTTGGCAAATGGAAGCTCATCTTCATGGAACTCTTTATGGCACTCGATGACCCAGAGGTGGAAGATCTCAGCAGACACCAAGAGGTTGTCTTTATAACCAAGTTTTTCGCAGAGTTCCTCGGCCTCCGTCTTGGGGTAGCCGGGGACGATGCGGTCGACCAGGGAGTTGCAGAAGTCACATGCCTCGTCTAGCCAAGCAGTAAAGCCCACCTCAAGCTTCCACTCAGTGGCATACTGCTTGACGATACGCTTTAGGTTGTCCCCGTTCTTGTCGATGAGTTCACAGGGTATGATGATGAGACCCTTATCCTTGTCACCCTTGAAAGCCTGAAACCGCCTGTAGAGAAAGGCACATACCTTGCCGGGGAAGGAACTCTGGGGCTTGTCTTCAAGCTTGTCCCCCTCGAGGTAGGCGATGCCTGCTTCTGTGGTGTTGGAGAAGACAAAGCGAAGGTCTTCACTGGAGGCAAGCTGCATATACGCTGTATAGTCATCCTCATGGTAGGGGTTGAGACAGGACTTTACACTGTTGATGGCCCTGTACTGCTCGACAGTCTTTCCGTTCTGCACGCCTCTGAGGACTGTGGTATAGAGACCTTTCTGCTCGTTGAGCATATCACCAAGACCCCGTTCAAGAGGTTGGACGATTACAACGTTGCCGTTGAAATCGGTCTTTTCATTAAGAATGTCAATTTTCCAATCAGCAAAGGCTCGGAGGAAGTTTCCTTCCCCATATTGGAGGACACGAACGGGTCTCTTTACTGGTTTCTTTACGTCTGTGATTGCTTGCATGGCTTACTCCTTAGATTATTGCGAAGAATAGTATTCTGCCCGAATAGGAAGTACCCCATAAAGGCACATACTGTCTGTTGAAATACGATCCCAAAGATTACAGGTAGGGCTGTCTGGGCAGGAAAGAACTCGATGGAAAGCACGAGGGCTGCACTGATATTCCTCAGGGATGTGGCAAAGGTGATGCTTATGTTCTCCTCGTAGGGAATCTTGAACAGCTTGCCTAGGGTATAGGATAGGGGGTATCCGATGGCAGCGAGCAAGGCACAAAGCAACGCTATGGGAAGATAGGCCCAGGAAGCGTCTGAGAGCAAACGCTCTGAGACAAGGGAGGTATTGATGATGATGACAAAGAAGAGGGCTATTTTGGCAAACGGCTTGAGTGAAGGAGCCAGATGGACAGTAACCCCTCCTTTGGTGAGGCTATTCAGCGATATACCCAGCAGGGAAGGTATGGCCACCATTTTCAGAAGGGAAAGCATCATAGAGGTGCTGTCGATGGTTACATTGCTCTGCGTAAGAAAGCTAATGGTAAGGGGAGTCAACAGTGGTGCCATAATTGTTGAAACGAGGATAAGGGTAAGCGAAAGCGCTCCGTTACCCTTGTAGATGGCACTCCAGATATACCCTGATACTGCAGTGGGTATGGACAGTAGCAAGACATAGCCTGTCACTACAGCAGGCTCAGAGCCAAAGAAAAGGGAGGCAAGCGCCCAGGCGAGGACCGGCATGATGATATTTGTGCCTAGGAAGAAGACGAGGATGTTCTTGGGTTTCTTGACTACCTTCAGGAAGCTTGAGGAGCTGATGCCCAAGGCTCCGCTAAAGGTAAGGAAGGCAAACAGCCAACTAACCGAGGGCTTCATCCATGAGACGCGAGAGCCCAGGATAAGGCCGACAAGTACCCCGAGCGGGGTAATGATAGGCATAAGACGCTCTAGAGCTTTGTTCAGTCTGGTAAGACTTGTCTCGATGGTTTGAAAATGAAACATTGTTCCAATCATATCCTTGAGTAAGTTGAACTGTCAAGCACAGTGTTGCCCTAGGGTATGTCGTATACAGGGTTAATGATGCATGTAAGCCTCTGCCTTCTGTAATTGGTAGCAATATAAAGAGAGAAAAACTTCATCTTTTGGTGTGTTTTTTGTCAAAATATGAGTGCTCGATGCAAAAGAACCTGAAATACACAAGGATTGAGCAGTAGTTCTCAGAGAGAGTACTTGGGTTCAGTACAGTATCTTAATTGCAAACAAAGAATATTGGAATCTCCGGCAAATGGATGATACTGTAGAGCTTGAGGAGTTACGCTTGGAAACAACAGAGAGCAAGAGAATAGGACTCGTCCTTGCATCAATCCATACAGGGGCCGCAAACGCCCTCTGGTCTGATATAGCCCGATTCTCCCAAGAGGAGGGCAACACACTCTTTGTCTTTCCTGGGGGGAGGCTGGAGTGTCTGGAAGACCACGAGCATCTTCGTAACTCCCTGTATCCCTTGGTGCATAGCGGTAATCTTGACGGCATCATCGTCTGGGGATCCTCCTTGGGGGGATCTGTTAGCATTGAAGAGGTGCAGCAGCAGTACAGACGGTTTGGACTACTGCCCTGTGTTACCCTGGGTCTGAAGCGTGAGGGATTTCCTAATATAGCGTTTGATGCCTACTGTGGGGTAATGGGACTCCTTCAGCACTGCATCACTGTCCATGGGGCAAAACGTATTGCCTTTATCAGAGGACCTGAGAACCACCTTTCCTCGGATGATCGCTACCGAGCCTATATCGATACTCTCAAGCAGAATGGCTTTGCCTATGATCCCCTTCTGGTGACCGATCCCTTCCCTTGGACTGAGGGGGACAAGGCTGTCGAACAGCTCTTGCTGGAAAGGGCTCTTCAGCCAGGGGTGGACTTTGACCTGCTTGCCTGCTCGAGTGACATGATGATGTTCGCTGCCGGTAAGAAGCTGGAGGAATTGGGATATAGCATACCTGAAGACAGTAAAATCATTGGATTCAACGACAGCAGTGAAAGCCATCTTTTGAAGGTGCCTTGCACTACAGCAAAGATGCCTGTCATGCAGATGGCCCTGATGGCTTGGGGCATGATCGCTCAGATGGTGGGAAAAAAGAGCGATTTCGCTCCTGATATACTCCTACCTTGTGAATCGGTAATCCGTCAATCCTGTGGATGTGAGTACACCCTCGGAGGATATGACCATGCCAAAGGGGTATTTACCGACAAAGAGGCTTTTTTATCCTATCTCGCTGATACCTTTGCCTTGGAAGCGCAGGTATCGAAAGAGGTTGCAGAGGTATGTTCCCTCAGTTCAGGATTGTCGGGAAAGGGGGACGACAAGACTGTCTCTCAAATCTTGTCCAAGGTTGCAAACTTGGTCTATACCTTCCTTGACAAGGGAGGAGACCCAAGCCAACTCAGTGAAGCCTTGCACTGGTATTCACTCTTTTATGCAAATGAGACTTTTTTGCTTCGTATGGGTGATGCCATTAGGGATCTCTTTCTTCGTCAGCACTCCTTGATCGCTCATGAACATGCCTACGCTCTTTCCCTACGGACCAAACATCTTAATTCATTCAAAAGCGACCTCTTGGGAGTGCGGACCCTCAGTTCCCATCCCCAACTCCTCCTGAGGCATCTTCCCCCCTTGGGCATAGAGGGGTGTCTGATAGTCCTCAACGATGATGAAAATATGAGTCGGTTTGTCGGGGGATTTGAGGCGGCCAGGCTGTACGAGAAGGAAATCCTTTTCAACAAGTCGGACTTGCTTCCTCCCTCAATCAACGAGCACCTGGCAACAGGGGTCTATGTAGTCGAACCACTTTTTATGGAAAACCAACCACTTGGCTATCTGGTGATAAAGACAATGCTATTTGAGGGAAGCATCATGGAAGAGTTGCGAACGGCCTTAAGCAGTTCGATACAGGCTTCCTTTCTCCTTGATGAGGCAAACAAGGCAAAGGAACTCGCTGAGCGTGCACAACGGGCACGCACCGAATTCTTTGCCAATGTCAGTGAGGGGCTTCGCAACCCTCTTGAGGAGATTCAGGCACAAGTGGAGACACTCAAGGGGGAGCAGTATGCTGCCTTAAAGAGTGCAGTGCACGAGAAAGTCTTCCAGGCAACCCATCTGTTGGACCTCTCCCTCAGTGAAACCGGCGAGCTGGAACTCGATTGTCAGGTCCTTGATCCCACCTCCCTTATAGAGGAGGTGGTATGGCAGAACACTATTGCCTATGAAGGGCCTGAGTGCTTGCCTGCCATCATTGCTGACCGCTTTAGGGTTAAGCAGGTATGTACCATCCTCGCTAATCACTTGCAGAAGGAGGGATCTAAGGTCAGCCTTTCCACTGCTATCCTTTCAGAAGGTCTGGTATTTTCCTTCAAGTCCTCTTCGCAAGGGTGGCAGGCCTTTCTCAGCAAGCAGGACCCTGGTATCAGCCTTGCAGAGAGCCTCATACTGCTTCATGGAGGATCGTTCTGGTTCCAGCAGAATGCCGTTTCATTCAGACTTCCCTGGCCTACACTCTCCATGGAGAGTCCCTCTTTAGTGGATCTTCCCTTTGTGTATATCACCGATGAGCAGGAGTCGGGCCTTCCTCCCTCCTTCTCCTCCATGCAAAAGGTCTCAATGATGAGTGCCTCCTCCTTGCTGCAGAAAATTCAGGGACTCTCTAGGTTCGGGGGGATCCTATGGGATGCCCGCAGGAAGAGCCCTGCTCTTATGCTCCTTCTACACCAGTTGGTTCATGCGAAGAAGGCAAGCCCGCTGGCATTTGTCTGTTTAGGCTGTCCTAGTGGAGCTTCATCGCTCAGAGGAGCCCTCAACTTTGCAAGCGGAGAGCTTATGGTCATTTCGTTGGGACAGATTCCAGCAGAGATTGCCTCCCTTCTCTCTCCTACTGAGGGTTTGTCCCTGCAGACAGAAGAGGAGTATTGGCAGCTTGAGGGTGAGAAAGAACCCTCAATGCTTGTGACCGATACTCTCTCCCTTGGCTTTTTTAGAGAAATCTGCAAGAAGAAAACCGGCTCTTCCTTGCCCATTGTGCTGATTCGGGACTCCTTCAGCTCCCAAGAGGTCGATGATCTTAGCCTCCTGCCCAACCTTCTTATGGTACATACCTCAGTTGTAGCGAGCAGTGAGCTGCTTTCCCGACTTATTGCCTTGGGAGGGGGTGAGGACCTTCTCCCTCCTTTGACCTCCGCGCTGGTAAAGAAAGCTCAACTCTATATTGGAGAGCACGCCACCAAACAGTTTTCCCGTTGGCAGCTTGCCGAGGCGGTGAATGTAAGTGAAGACTACCTGACCCGTATTTTCAGACGGGAAATCGGGCTTTCCCCTTGGGATTACCTAAACCGTCATCGCGTCTATCTTGCCACTGAACTGCTCAGGCAGACCACCCTCACTATCAACGAGATAGCGAGTAGGACAGGCTTCCAGGACCAGGCCTATTTCTGCAGGGTATTCAAGAAGATCAAGGGATTCCCCCCGGGAAAAGAACGTACCGGCGAATAACAGATGACTGAAAAGTACAAGAGTCTCCCTGCATTGTAGGCCGAGCCTGTCATATGCTTGAGACACGAGGTTCAATGGTTGTATGTCACAAGTACCTGGCAAAAAAAAGAGGCTCAAGCGACCCGAGACATGTTCTACACAGGATCTTGCCATTACCTTTTCTCAAGGATGGCTAGTAATTGCCGTGTAGAACAATTTCTTTGTTTGACAACAGCAGAAGGTGATTGTAGAATAGACAAGTAATGAGTCTTTATAATCACGCACGGAAAATAGGAGAAACTGTAATGAAGAAACTAACTGTTGTGTTATGTATTTTTCTCATGCTCGGTTCCATGGCATTTGCCCAGGGATCGGACGAAGCCAAAGGTAAAAGCAATCTTCGCGTAGGAATGGTAACTGATGCTGGTACGATTGATGACAAGTCTTTCAACCAGGGTACTTGGGAAGGTATCAAGAGAGCTGGTATTGACTATGCTCTTGATACCAAATATCTCAAGCCTTCCGGCACAACTGAAGCTGACTACCTGAAAGAGATCGGCAACCTTGTTGATGCTGGGTATAACTTGATCGTATGTCCCGGATTCAAATTTGAGACCACTCTTTTTGAAGCTCAGGACAAGTATCCTAACGTAAAGTTCGTCATCCTTGACGGCGAGCCCCACAGTGCTGACTACTCCACCTTCCGCATTGAGAAGAACGTTGTTGGCGTCTACTGGGCAGAACATGAATCTGGCTTCCTCGCAGGTTTCGCTGCAGCCCTTCAGATGAAGGATTCCGAGTTTGGTTTCGTAGGTGGTATGGAGATTCCTGCTGTACAGAAGTTCAACTGGGGCTTCCAACAGGGTGTTAACTATGCCAACAAGAACTTTGGCACCAAGATTGTCATGAAACAGGGAAACAACCTCTACCAGGGCACGTTTAGCGATGTCGGTGCAGGACAGCAGATTGCAGCATCCATGTATGACAAGGGTGTTAAGGTCATCTTCGCAGCCGCTGGTGGTGTTGGTGTTGGTGTTATCAACGAAGCCAAGAACCGTGCAGCAAATGGACAGGATGTCTGGGTCATCGGTGTTGATGTTGACCAGTATCCTGAAGGCCTGATGAGTGCTGGTGGAAAGTCCATCATCCTCACATCCGCCATGAAGTACCTCGACCGCGCTTCCTATGACATGATCAAGGCAGAGCTCAACGGCAATTTCCCTGGTGGTGAAGTCCTCCATCTTGATGCATCCAACGATGGCGTTGGTATCCCAGTGAAGAACCAGAACCTCTCTGTGAGTGTCACAGACGAAGTTGCTAAAGTCTATGCAATGATGAAGAGTGGTGAAGTTAAAGTCGCCGCTGCCAAAGACGGCCTTTTCAAATAAGGTTCGCTTTTAGTCCTCAATGCAAGGGTCACCGCACAAAGGTGGCCCTTGTGTGCTATTATAGACCCATCTTACACTACACGCCTTGCGTGTCCTCATAGGGAGTTCACCAATGAGTCATGTTATTGAAATGCTAAACATCCGTAAGGAGTTTCCTGGTATTGTCGCCAATGATGATATAACCTTGCAGGTTGAGCAAGGGGAGATTCATGCTATTCTCGGAGAGAATGGCGCGGGAAAATCTACCTTGATGAGCATCCTTTTCGGTTTGTATCATGCCGATAAAGGGAAAATTAAAGTAAGGGGTAAGGAAGTCTCCATAAACAGCCCCAATGATGCCAATGACCTTGGTATCGGAATGGTCCACCAGCACTTCCAGTTGGTTAATAACTATACAGTTACAGAGAACATTATCCTTGGCAAAGAGGGAAAGTTTTTTCTTGACCGACGCTCTGCATCTAAAGACATCAAAGCCCTTTCTGAAAAGTATGGGCTAAATATTGATCCTGATATGATAATCGAGGACATTACAGTCGGTATGCAACAACGTGTGGAAATCCTGAAGATGCTCTACCGCGATGCTGAGATACTTATACTTGACGAACCCACAGCAGTGCTTACCCCTCAGGAGATTATCGACCTTATGCAGATTATGCGTAACCTGGTCGCTGAGGGCAAGTCGGTTATTCTCATCACCCATAAGCTCAATGAGATCAAGGCAGTGGCCGACCGGTGCACCGTCATCAGGCGTGGCAAGCTTATTGGAGTGGTGGATGTGAAAAAAACCTCACCAGCTGAGATGGCCTCCATGATGGTCGGCCGTCCTGTAAACTTCACTGTCGAGAAGAAACCTGCACAGGTAGGTAGGGTCATCCTTGAACTCTACGACCTGAAGGTGATGAACAGCAAGAAGATGCTTGGCGTGAAGGGGATTAACCTTTCGGTTAAGAGTGGGGAGATTGTTGGCATTGCTGGTGTCGATGGCAACGGCCAGACTGAACTTATCGAAGCAATAACCGGTCTGATACCTGTAGAGAGCGGAACCATCGTCCTTGATGGCAATGACATCACCAATGCCTCCGTACGTAAGCGTAATGAGATAGGACTGGGGCATATCCCTGAAGACAGGCAGAAGCGCGGTCTTGTAATGGAGAGCTCAATCTTCAATAACGTCGCTATCAAGGAGTTTTACCATCCTCCTTTCAGTAAGCATGGGATTCTCAATGCTGACTACCTTGAGCACTATGCCCAGGATGTGATTACCCAGTTTGATGTCCGTAGCGGCGAGGGTATCTACTCTCTTGCTGGAAAGCTATCTGGAGGAAATCAGCAGAAGCTCATTGTAGGGCGTGAAGTTGTCTCTGACCCGGAACTGCTCATTGCTGTGCAGCCAACCAGAGGCTTGGATGTCGGGGCAATTGAATATATCCACTCACAACTGATCGCACACCGCGACAAGGGCCATGCGGTGTTGTTGGTATCCTTTGAACTTGATGAGATTTTCAATCTCTCAGATCGAATTGCTGTCATGTACTCAGGGGAGATCATCGATGTGGTGAAGACCGAAGATGCTGATGAACAGTCTATTGGTCTGATGATGGCAGGCGTTAGGCAGAAGGAAGGTACACGATGAGTGACATAGAGAACAAAGAGTCAAAAAGCAACGCCTTCCTCATTGCTGTCAGTGCAGTCCTGCTGGGTCTTTTGGCAGGCGCGATTCTTATGGCCGCAATAGGAAGCAACCCTTTTACTGGATTTTGGTACCTGTTTCGTGGGGGCTTGATGAATATCGAGCGGATTGGAAACACGCTGGCCACTGCGACAAACCTCATGTTGGTAGGTCTCTCTGTTGCCTTTGCCTTCAGAACAGGCCTGTTTAATATTGGTGCCTCAGGTCAGATGCTTGTGGGTGGGTTGTGTGCAACCTTGGTAGCACATAACGTCTTCCTACCTCGGCCTCTGTACCTGGCGGTCCTTGTTCTCTCAGCTCTGCTTGGAGGAGCTGTCTGGGGTGTCATCCCCGGATTCCTGAAAGCTAAGTTCAATGTTCATGAGGTTGTTGCAACCATCATGATGAACTGGATAGCCTACTGGTCTGTCTACTACTTTGTCCCTGCCTACTTGAAGGGACCTTCGCTTGAGACAGAGTCTGCAAGCATTGCCATAGGGCAGACCTTGCGCTCCCCTTGGCTTACAAGCATATTCAAGGGGTCCTACATGAATCTGGGATTTTTTGTGGCAATAGCATCAGTCATCATCATCAAGTTTGTTTTGGACAAGACAACCCTAGGTTTTGAATTGAAGGCGGTAGGGTCAAACAGGGATTGTGCAGAGTATGCTGGTATCAAGGTCAATAAGAATGTGATCCTCTCCATGATGATTGCAGGCGGGCTTGCAGGTCTTGCAGGCCTTACCTTCTATACAGGGTATTCCCGTAATATGCAGATCGGAGTGCTTCCTTCCCAAGGATTTGATGGAATAGCAGTCGCCCTGCTAGGGGCTAGCAATCCTCTGGGGGTATTCTTCAGTTCGCTTTTCTTTGGTGTCCTGCAGTCTGGTAAGGGATTCATGAACGCAATGACCAACATTCCCCCCGAGATTGCCGATACCATCATAGCGGTCATCATCTACTTCACGGCAACCAGTATCCTGTTCAAGCGTATTTGGGAGGCTCTGTTTAAAAAGCTTTCGCGAGACAAGAAAGACAAAAAAGACGCCGCTGATGCACAAACAAGCAAGGAGGTGAAATAATATGTGGGTAACCCTTACACAGATTTTTCCCTATGCAATAGCATATACCATACCCCTGCTGGTCACCTCACTTGGTGGGCTGTACAGCGAACGAAGCGGAGTGACAAACATAGGTCTGGAAGGCCTTATGCTTGTCGGATACTTTGCCTCGGCGATTACCATCAAGCTGACAGAAGCGACGCTTGGCGTCAATGCGTTACCGGTGGGGCTTCTTGTTGGAGTTCTGGCTGGAGCAATTTTTTCCCTGTTGCATGCCTTTGCCTCCATCAACCTACGCGCTGACCAGATTATCAGTGGAACTGCCATCAACATGTTGGCAGGTGCCCTTACTGTCTATCTTGCCCGCACCATTTCAGGAAGCGGAAATGTGCGCATCTTCATGGGAATCGTTCGTAAGGACATCCCTTTCCTCTCGGAGGTACCCATTCTCGGACCCCTGTTATTTAGCCAGACCTACTGGACAACCTGGTTGTGCCTACTCATCTGGGCTCTCTCCTGGGTATTGCTCTACAAGACATCCTTTGGCTTGCGCCTCAGGGCTTGTGGAGAGCATCCATCAGCGGTAGCTTCTGCAGGTGTCAATGTGCATTTTATGCGCTACTTCGGTGTTATCATGAGCGGAGCCCTAGCAGGCCTTGGTGGCTCTGTCATCCTGATCACCTACTCTGGCGAGTTCAACGGGACTGTTGCCGGTTTGGGATTCCTCGCTCTTGCTGCCCTTATCTTCGGGCAGTGGAAGCCTCTTGGCATTCTCGGTGCGACCTTCTTCTTTGGTATCGCCACCACCATTGCCAATGTTTCGCAGGTTATCCCTTCCCTAAATGTGATACCCCCGGTAATATTCAAGGTATTTCCATATATTGCAACCTTGCTTGCCTTGGTTCTCTTCTCCAAGAAGTCGGCGGCACCGAAAGCCATAGGAGAGCCTTTCTAGAACAGGTACGATAGTTTTATGTGATTCCCCAACGAAGCGAGAGTAGCACAAGCATTACCAAGGTTCCATTACCGAGCGAGTGCCGGGAAAGCAAGGTAAGATACGTGAGCCCCTTGGGGCGGAAAAGGAGGCAACGCCTCCTCTTTCTAGGGCTTGCCCTAGGGTATTGATACCTTTCATTAAGTAGTATTGGAGGAAATATGGAAAATCTGAACGAGAAGATGCAAGAAGCGGCGATGTACATTACCTCGCGAATTGGTGATGAGCCTGTGCTTATTGGTATGGTGCTGGGTAGTGGACTAGGCGATTTGGCTGAACAGCTGGATGATCGCATCTACATTTCCTATAAGGATATTCCATTCTTCCCAGTCTCCACGGTCTTTGGTCACAAGGGTCGTCTTGTGGTAGGGGTTTTGGAAGGCAAGCGCGTGATGTGCATGCAAGGCCGCTTCCACTACTACGAGGGCTATGGGATGGACCAGGTGGTGTTCCCTATCCAGGTGATGCATGCCCTAGGCATCAGCAACCTGTTGGTCACCAATGCTGCAGGGGGGGTGAACACCTCCTTCAGCCCTGGGGACCTCATGTTGATCACCGACCATATCAAGCTCGTCGCAGACAGTCCTATGCGTGGGCCAAACAATGACAAGCTGGGTTCCCGCTTTTTCGATATGTCCAACACCTATGATAGGGACCTGATGGCCATTGCCCGACAGGAAGCATCTTCCTTGGGCATGAAGTTGCAGGAAGGTGTCTATATGTTCTTTGCCGGACCTTCCTATGAGACCCCTGCTGAGGTTAGAGCCGCACGCATATTGGGTAGTGATGCTGTGGGCATGTCCACAGTCCCTGAGGCAATTGCAGCGAGCCATATGCGTATGAAGGTATTGGGCATCAGTTGCATCACCAACATGGCTGCAGGAATCCTCGACCAGCCTCTTAACCATGAGGAGGTGATGGAGACCAGTGAAAAGGTCAAGGAAGCCTTTGCCTCCTTGATTTGTGGGGTTACCCGCTCATGGCCGGCATGAATGAGGAAGCCCGGCTTCTGATCAAGAAGCTTGGGCTCCAAGAGCTTGAAGGGGAAGGGGGGTACTTTCGCAAGTATTATACCCATAGAAGAGGTTCTGAAATCCTAGGGGGAACCATCTACTACCTAGTGACGGAGGACAGTTTCTCCAGCCTGCACTGGTTACCTACTGATGAGCTTTGGTACTTTCTGCAGGGTTATCCGCTTGAGCAACTGGTGCTTTACCCTGATGGAAGGCACTCTTTGACACTGCTTGGACCTGTAGGAGAGGGCATAGCCCCTCTTTCCATCGTTCCTGGTGGGTGTTATCAGGGAACAAAGCTACTTTCAGGTGGGTATGCCCTTTGTGCCACTACGATGTGTCCGCCCTATGAACAGAGCCGTTACAGGCAAGGTACCCTTGAGTTGTTGCAGGATTATCCAGCCTGTAATCGACTATGTGATTTTCTACAGGAGAAGGATCGATGAGAACAGTCCTAGTCACCGGAGGAACAAGCAATTTAGGAAAGGCCATCTGCCGATCCTTCATCCAGGAAGGGGACTCAGTCATTGCCACCTATGCCCATAACAGGGAGGGTGCAGAAGAATTGCGAAAAGAACTTGGCGATAGGTTGACCATACTGGAGCTGGACCTACTCAAGGAAGAAAGTGTCCTTGCCTTGTTTTCTCAAGTACACAAGCTTGATGTGCTGGTTAACAACGGGGGACTCTTTACTCTCTCTGATCAGCAAGACCTTAAGTCCGAAGAGTGGGATCGAGTCTTCGATACCAATGTAAAAGGACTGTTTCTGGTTACCAGAAGTGCACTGCCTTTGCTGAAAAAATCTGAGTCAGCTTCCATTGTAAACATTGCCTCTATCAACGCCATCCACCCTGGCTTTGGGCAGACAGCCCACTATGATGCATCCAAAGGGGCTGTCGTCGCCTATACCAAGAGTCTTGCTGCTGAAGTGGCACCCATTAGGGTGAATGCGGTGGCCCCAGGCCTGCTTGATGCCCCCTATCTGTCTGATAAGGACAATCCTGTACGAGCCAAGTTTGAAAGTCGTTGTCTACTCAAGCGGATGGTCAAGGTGGAGGAAGTTGCCTCTTCTGTCTTGTTTCTCTCCAGTGCAAAGGCGATAACTGCTCAGCTCCTCGTCGTCGACTGTGGATACCTGGTAGGATAGCAATGAAAATACTCTGCATTTCCGATGAGACAGATCCCCTAATCTATTCCAAGAACATAGCATCGCGGTATGGTGATGTTGATTTTGTGCTGGCAGCTGGAGACCTCCCCCTCAAGTACTATGAGTTCATCATCTCCTCTCTGAACAAGCCCCTCTATTTTGTATTTGGCAACCATAACCTGGAATACCTGCATCAGTTTACTGCTTCTTCAGTTGTACAGTATGGATATACTGACAACAAGGGAGCCATGCAATTGCTTCCAGCCTTTGGGGGGGATTTTGTTGATGGGAAAGTTGTCTATGACAAGCGCAACCATCTCATCATAGCTGGTCTTGGTGGGGCGATGAGGTATAACAAAGGTAAGCACCAGTTTACCGAACGGGAGATGTTCTTCAGGGTACTGAAGATGGTGCCGAGCCTGCTGTTCAACCGTCTCTTCCGTGGAAGATATCTTGATATCCTGCTTACCCACGCAGCCCCCCTTGGTTTGGGTGATGACACCGATCGGTGCCATCAGGGCTTTGCCACTTTTCTTACCTTTATGGAGTGGTTCAAGCCAAAATACCTCCTGCATGGTCATATCCACTTGCATGACATGAATGCAAACAGGCATACTGTGTTTAAAGAGACCAAGATTATCAATGTCTTCCAGAACTATATGTTGGAAGACCCTTCACTAGGAAAGGAAAGAGACAGTGGCAATTGACATGTCCAATCAGGCTAGAGATGATTTTGAAAAGGCCCGTACACGGGGAAGGATGCAATCACTTTTAAGTGGTCTTGCCTGGAAGAATACGGATCTGCTCTCCCTCTATGCTGTCACCGAGTTGATCAAGCCTAAGAATGAGACCTACTTGGGGATGAAGACTATCCCCGTGGATAAGATCATAGGAAGTGAGGGCAGGTATCAGGATTTTACCTTAGCCTTTTACCCCAAGAAAGAGATGTTACGCTCACGTTGGCAGAGTATTGACAGGGCGGCAATGGAGTATGTGATCTTACCTCCAATCTCTGTATATAAGGTGGGGGACTGGTACTTTGTCCGAGATGGAAACCATCGGGTATCGGTAGCGAAGACCCAGGGAATTGAGTTTATCGATGCTGAGGTGGTCGGTCTCGATACTGAGATCGCCCTTGAAGCCGGGCTCACGATGAAACAGTTGGCTAAGCGGGTTGTCGAGTATGAACGTGAACGCTTTATTGATCAGTACACCCCAACATTTCTTCCAATGGACCATATTCATTTCACTTCTCCAGGTTCCTATCCTGAGATGGTGAACCACATCCTTGTACATAAGTACTACCTGAACGAAGGCAAGGAAGAGGAGCTTAGCTTTGAGACTGCAGCTCGTTCGTGGTATCGCACTGTCTACTCACCCATCATTGAAGAGGTGCGTAGGGCGAAGTTGCTCGCCTCCTTCCCCGGTAATACCGAAGGGGATCTGTACTTGTGGATAGTCAGGCACTGGGATAATCTCAAGCACATGAGTGGTAGCCATGAGGTCTCCATCGAGAGTGCAACAAGTGACTATAAGACTCGCTATGGAAAAGGACGGTTCAAGCGTTGGCTCTATAGGATACGCAAGTTCTTTTCCAAGGGTTCCGATGCGAATACAGAGTACAAGCCTTGAGGGTGAGTTGCTGTTGCTTGCAGTACGCCCATGGGATAGAGGCAAATAACTTAGAGGCACAAGAACAAAGCGAAGCATTGTCAACGTAGTAAACCCTAAAACAAGTGATGAAATTAAAAAAGAGGAAGCGACCAAGCCGTTTCCTCTCTTCTTTAGTACTATGATAAGACTATTACTGTTCATCTTCCTGGATATAGGCACTCAGGATATCGGCATAGGTCTCCATCTCCTTACCCAGCCTGTCGCTTGGACGGATGGAATCCTCCCTTCCTGCCAGATGGACTATACCTGCAACCGGCTGGTCGTAGCTATCGTTCTCCTCATGGACACCGTAGGGGATGTGGAGCATCCCCATGCTCTGTGCCCAGTAGATCAAGGCACTGAGAGTATGAGCTCCTTCGCAGGTGGAGTGGGAGCAACTGGTGAAGCAGGCAAAGAACTTGCTTTCCAGGCTCTGTTCCTTGCTGAGGGGTAGGGTAGTATCCAAGAAAGTCTTCATTTCCGCTGAGGTATTACCAAAGCGTGTAGGACTGCCCAATATGACCATGTCACTTTTTAGAAGAGTTTCACCACTTGCAATAGGAAGGGCAAGGATGTCCTCGTAAAAGTCATTGGTTGTTTCTTGGGTATTTGCCCAGATATGCAAATCGGGATCTTCCACACGGTAGAGTCGTGCATCCACATTTCGCTCAATGAGGAGCTCCTGTAAATAGGATCCGATTATATAACAGTTACCGCTTACACTGTGAATTATGATTGAACAACGTTTCATAGCAGACCTCACTTGTAATGTTCTTACCTAAAATATACTACAAAAAAACCCTGTTGTGTGAAAAAGTGGAAACTCATCTCTAACACCATGCTGTGTAGAGTCCCTCACGCTGGTCAACAAAGACTTTTGAGCCATATACCGAAGAGAGCATTTCTTCACAGATAATCTCACTCTTCGGACCATCAGCAACAATTTTCCCTTTGCTCATGACTACCACCCGCTCAATTGCCGGGATGATCTCACTCAACTCGTGAGTGGCAAGGATAAGGGTTTTCCCTTTCTTATCCAGCTGTTCCAAAGATGCTCTGTACTGGTGGCGTGCTGGGAAGTCGAGGTTAGCTCCAGCTTCGTCTAGCAGCATTACCTCAGGGTCATGTACACTTGCACGGCAGAGAAGGACACGCCTTGCCTCACCAGAGGAGAGGCGGTTCATCTGCTTGTCCTGAAGATGCCAGACTTCAAAATTCCTCATGACATCTTCGACCTTTCTAAGGTGCTCTTTTGTTATCTGGTGATGGAAGTCCAGCCCTATGGAGCTGAAGAACCCAGAGGTTACTATCTCCCACGCCTTGTAGGTGCTGTTACACAAGTATTGCAAGGATTGTGAGACGATGCCCAGTCTTTTTCTCAGTTCAAGCACCTGCCAACGTTGCTGACCAAAGAGGACCCTCTTGGAAAGGGGGTTGTATAGGGGATGGATCTCTTCGCTGATGACTTGGACCAGGGTTGACTTACCCGCGCCATTCGGGCCGATAATAGCAACGTGTTCGCCAGAATTGACGGTAAAGGATACATCGTCAAGAATTGCCTTTCCCTGCCTCCTTACAGTTGCGCCGATGATTTCAATGATGGGTGCGAGCATAAGAAGAGCCTCCTCGGTGGACTATACCACAGGGGAGGCCTTTTACAGAAGAACTGATTGCATTAGGCGTATGACACAGCACTCTCATCAGGATAACGGTCATGTATTTTGTTTTCTATAGTGGTGAGGGTTACCAGCACCAAGGCAACTGCAAGGTCAGTCTGACCATTTTGCAGAGCTTCACAGAGGTATATGTAGTCCCTAGCTCGTTTTTCAATTTGTGTGGGAGTAAATTTGATGGCGTTCAGGGCAGAGACCAGCATGGGGGCAATGTTGTCATAGATGCTACAGAGGATCTGATTACCATTGGCATTGATAAGGATATGATGGAACTCATTCTCAGCATCTTGGAATATCTTCAGTCCTTCGGCATCTCTCTTGAATACCTTGGGCACCGCTGACTCCATGGTGTTGCTTGTCTTCCAGAGCTGTGTGAGATAGGCTTCACGATTCTCTAGGCGGGTAAACTCTCTTGCCGCACTGGTTGCAACAGAGATACGTACCTGCATGAGGTTTCTCATGAGCTTTCCTGTGCTGATCGGGCTGTTTATAAGTTTGGTAGAGAGAGAACCTACATACTGGTCGAGGTTGTTGCTGCGTATTTGGGCACGTCTGCCTTGTGTTATGGTAACCAGTCCCTTTGCCTCAAGGAGCTTCAGGGCTTCTCTGATTGGGCGGCTGGAAGTTCGGAACTGATCGGCCAACTTCTGCTGTGATGGTAGGAAGCTTCCCGTTTTAAGGGTGTTGTCCAATATCATAGCCTCAAGGGCTTTAGCTATTTTTGTTGATTTGGTTTCAGAAATATAATTCATTCTAATGTCCTTTGTATATATTCTCTGTTCGAACTTAGGATGTCATAAGTTCTATGTTACATACCAAATATAATTTAAACCACATTGTAACTTTATGCAATACCTATATATCATTATTTTTATATATGTCATCAGTAGATATTAATGTAATGAGTTGTTTACATATTTTATGCTTTTGACATAGCAATCACCTCTAAAGATGAAATAAATACTTATGGGATTGTAATTTCTTCAGACAAAAAAACAGAGGAGACAGGCTCCTCTGTTTTTTAAAATACAAGCCGACTAGAACTTGAGAGATTCGAACTTGTCCTTGATGTTGGTCAGGCTGACCAAGGTAAGTGCTACAGCAAGGTCGGTCTGACCATTTTCCAGAGCCTCTACCAGGTAACGAAATTCGTTGACCTTCTTGCGCTGTTCGCTATAGGACTCAGAAAGACGGTCAAGTGCCATGTATAGTTGGGGTGCAAGGTTCTCGTAGATGCTGGTCAGGATGGCGTTGTCGTTTGACTTGATCAGGGTAGCATGGAATTCGAAGTTCATCTGCTTGAACTGATCGATTAGATCTGTATCCTTGCCGCTTTCTAGGGAAGGAAGCAGGTGCTCCATCTTGGTGCAGCAACGATCGAGGGAACGGACGATGAGCATTCTGCTTGGATCACGGGAGAGTTCCCTGGTAGCAGAGACCTCAATGGTGGTTCGTACCTGCATAAGGTCGGTAAGAAGCTTCTTGTCCGGTGTTTGGTTTCTGATCATGGAATGGGAAAGGGACTCCACAAACTGGTCAAGGTTGTTGCTCTTTACCATTGCCTTCTTACCCTGTTGGACTTCGATAAGTCCTTTTGCCTCAAGGTTCTTGAAGGCTTCGCGGACACTTCTGCTACTTGCACCGAACTGGGCGGCGAGGGTGTGCTGGCTAGGAAGGTTCTCTCCAGCCTTGTATTTCTTGTTGAGGATCATATCCTCAAGTTTGTTAGCTATCATGGTTGATTTAGTTTCTGAAGCAATTGGAAGTATCATTGGTCGATAACCTCTTTCTTTCTGCATCCGTTAAGGATTGCTTGTTTGGTAACTTCTTACATAAGTAAGACACTATACTGATAATATCCTGTAAATCAAGAAAAGGCAATACAATATGAATGTGACATGTAACAGGTTTGGTAAAGGTTATGTGACAAGTAGTTAATTTATTATGGTAAATGAAATAATACAACTCTATAACTGCAAGTGCTTTATAGCCAAATCTCGAATATTCTAAACAATACACCAAGTCAGTATACTTATTTCAAGGTGACATAAGGAAAGAACTGATAAGAGGATGATATAAGTCAGAGAAGAGAGATATTGGGAGAATGTGTAATAAGGTTTTGGAAAAGTGTAGATAGATGTCATAAGATGGAATGTATTAAATACAAATAATAAAACAAAATATATTAAATAGTACATAAAATATTTCAATAAACTATAAAAACTATCTCGTTCTTGACATAAGTTTCTCATTGGCGCTATAGTTGTAATAGAAAACCAGAAAGAGCTTGCACGCTTTCTGAGGAGGACAATCAAAACAATGAAAAGATATCTTCTTATTATATATATTCTCTTGCTTGCCTGTACTCTTGGTGCAGGTCCTGCTAGCGTGAGCATTACCCTTACCACCTCGGTTCCTGGATACCTCTATCATGGGTTCTTGGATTCGTCAAACCCCACCGCTTTTGTCGTGACTTCCCCCACTGTTAATGATGCTTTTAACCCCGCAGGGGCAGTATTGAACTATGGGATCAGGACCAATGTTAGGTTGCCTCTTACTGTGAAGGCTACAATTGCTCCTTTTGAAGAGCAAGATGTTGCTGAACCGGCTATAGTGCCTATTACCAATATTAATGTTAAATATTTGACTGGTGATTCAATACCTGCTCCGTATATTGCTTCGGAAGGTAAGTACAATCTGTTGCAGTTGACCCCACAATCAGGGACTATCTTCTATGCTTACACACTGACTGTGTTTGCTGATCAGAATATAGTCCTGACTTCTCCTGCTGGAAATTATGTGTCTACTGTAGAAATTGATATAGCCACAGATAGTTAAGACAAAACTATTGAATATACTTGAAAACGAGGTGTCCTAAAGGGCACCTCTATTCCATTAGTTTGTTTCTAAGACCCATAGATATGACAAGTGTATGGAAGAATTCCTAATAGTACCTCTTTTACTAGGAATTAGGGAATAGGTTTTATTGTAGTTATTCGGTATTATGTTCAACTTGCGTTATAAGTAGTTTTTGATGTAAAATATTACAAAATATAAATTTAAAGCATATTCAATAAAAAATGTATATTTTTTTATATCAAAAGACAATTTAATATTGACATAAGTCTGATTAGGGATTATGCTATGTGCATTGGTGGGAGAGCTATTCGAACATCCTCATCAAAGGAGATTGTATGAAAAAAAGAACTTTGGCTATATTGATGATTCTGGTTTTAGCAACTGCTGGGTTGTTTGCAGTTCCTACTGTTACGATTCCTGGAGATGTAACTGCCTCTTTACAGGCAACCATTGGAGAGTATTTCTACCATGGATTCACTACAGGTAATGTAGGGGATACTCCTAATGCTGGTGGCTTCTATGCTGCAAAAACTATTACTGATGCTTTTAATGCAACGCCCCCAAGCTTTACGTATGGGTATAAGACGAATGCAGCAAATAGTACCTTTTCCTTGAAAATGACTGTAGCAGATTTTCTAAATGGTAGTTCTGGTGTGGTGAAAATTGAAGGGGTCACGGTAAGTGGAGCTGGTGCATTAACACAAGTTGGTAGAGATTTTGAACTTTTTACTTTTACCGGCAATGGAGTTGATAACACTGCTCAGAAAACAATTTCTATCGTGCCATTCCTTACATTCAACAATGGTGATACAGATATTACTGGAGCTGTAATTGTAGCCGCTAATGCAGTTAATGGTGCTCCGGCCGGAGCGTACCAATCATTAATTACTTTTAAGATTACTGGTGCTTGATGGTAAGTATCTAATGTATTGAGAGTTTGGCTGTGCAGGAAACTGCACAGCTTTTCTTTACTTCTCTCTTTCCTCACTGAATATTACTTGCTATGATGTATGTATCAATACCTATTGATATGGGAGATTGTTATGAAGAAAATACTAGGAATAATCCTTATTTTATCTATAAGCTTTTCACTGTTTGCTTCTGATGCTGTTTCCTTTTCACCAAACCAGGCTGTGGTATATCTCAAGGGTCTTATCGGAAGCATATCTACGAAGATCAGCGCTTACGACGAGTTTGGGGTGGAACTCGATCAGGATACTGCTATCTTAACCTTTGACTTTCCAACTACAGAAGTTTGGGAAGTATCCAAGTCCATATACTTCAAGTATACCTCCAACTTGCCTAATGGCACGTATGGAAGGCTGAGTTTTGTGATATCTGACTTGCAACTCGATGAGAGACATACCCTGAGAACTTCCTTGGAACTTGTTTCAGAACATCAAAAGACTACTGTCGAGGGGGGTAATACCTTTAGGATAGCCTTTCTTCCAGGAACTCAGAAGGATAGGGCTATTGGCAAGCTCACCATCACGGTGAACAAAGAGGTTAATGATATCTTTACTGCTGGGTCTTATAGGGGTTCCTTCTCAGTTACGTATACTGATGGACTGTAACTAGGCCTGTGGACTTGGGTTTTCCCCATTTCCTGTGAATTGTTGAAAATACAATGAAATTTGTTTTACATCACCTTGAAACCATGTAATAATCATGAGTGTCGTTGCTCAAAGTTCATTCCGATTTTCCAGCGGGTGGACAGGTACTCCAGGGGAGGGATCCTGGGGTTATCAAGGAGGTTGCCGCTATCCGGTTTATTCTGGATAGCGGTTTTTATTCCCCAACGAAGCGAGAGTAGCACAAGCATTACCATGGTTCCATTACCGAGCGAGTGCCGGGAAAGCAAGGTGAGATACGTGAGCCCCTTGGGGCGGAAAAGGAGGCAACGCCTCCTCTTTCCAGGGCTTGCCCTGGGGTGTTGATACCTTTCATTTCTCCTGCTCTTGCATCATTTCCAACAACGAACTCTTGAACATCCAACTATCCAAAGCTATGGAAATGCTACCAAGAAGCGTCTGCTTCTCGCCCAAGTCAGAACACACAATGGGAATCGTCTCCCTGTTTGAATGTTCTCTGTAGAAACTCTTGAGATACTCTATATATTCTTTATCGAGGTTAGCCAAGCCACCTCCAAGAATGATCTTATTGCAGCCCGTTATGGCACTTGCTGCAACAAGAGCCATTCCCATAGCCTCAGCTGCTTGTCTCAGGTCTTTCTTGCAACTCTCGTTCGGTTCCTGACAGAGCTGCTTGACTGTCTTACCTTCATGTCTTTCACTCAAAGCCCAACCTGCAGCGACGCTCTCTAAGCACCCAATCTTCCCACATCTGCAAAGACCAGTTGACCTGACCATCAGATGGCCAAACTGTGTATCGCCACTTGTTATGGTATTCTTGTATATCCAGGCACTCTTGATGTGCTCTCCCCAGTTCACCATGAAGAAGTTCACCTCCTCTTCAAGGGCGACCCAACGCTCTGCAAACACCATTGCCTCGACGTTGTTGACTAACTTGATCGGCAGGTTTGTGTTTCTCTCGATGATTGCTGCCAGGGGGATATCATCCCAGTTCCAATGGTCTCTCCTGATTAGGGTTTGCTTGTCTTCGCTTATTACCCCGTCCAAGGCTACCACTACCCCTAGGATAGGGGAGGTGGCAAGCTTGGACATCTTCCTTATTACCCTGATGACGTTAGAGCATAGCTCCTTCACCTCAGGATGAGCGGTCGTTGGGAATCGTTCATATCGCAAAATGTTACCCTTGAGATCGGAGATGGCTATGGATGTATTGCGACTGCCCATATCAACGCCCAGTACGAGGGAGGCATCCGCGACAAGGGCGATGGACACAGGCCTTCGCCCTGTAGTGGTTTCTCTCTTGCCTGTCTCAATTACCCATCCATCTTTGAGCAGTTGCTCTACTATTTCACTTGTCGAGGGTTTGTTGAGCCTGAGCTTCCGTGCGATATCGGAGCGACTGGATTCTTTCACATGTGCAAGAAGATTCAGTACCCTAAGGCGGTTTATCTCTCGTGCTGCAGCTGGTTGGGTGAACTTCATGGCTAGAGCATACTCCAAGTACATCTTTTTATTAAGGAAAGATTGCCGATACCCAAAAAAATCATTATGTTAGCCTATATCCCATTGGAGGTATTTAGCAAACATGGAACAGAAAAAGTTTAAAACTGAGGTATCAGAGTTACTTCAGCTTATCATTCACTCGCTTTATTCAAACAAGGAAATATTCCTTCGCGAGCTCGTCTCAAACGCTTCGGATGCTTTGGACAAACTCAAATATCTCGCCCTTACCGACGAGAAACTCAAAGGGTTCGACTTCCAGCCGAGAATCGACCTCTCTTTCACAGAAGGTGATAAGAGGACTCTTACCATCAAGGACAACGGCCTTGGAATGGATCACGACGATCTTACCAACAACCTCGGTACCATTGCTTCAAGTGGAACTAAGAAGTTCCTCGCATCACTGACTGAGGAGCAGAAAAAAGATAGCAACCTCATTGGCCAGTTTGGTGTGGGCTTCTACAGTGCCTTCATGGTATCTGATAAAGTGGAAGTCATCAGCCGAAAGGCAGGTGAGGAAATTGCACACAAGTGGAGCAGTACCGGAAAGGGCTCCTACACCCTTGAAGAGACCACCCGTGAAGAGCAGGGAACCACCATTGTACTCTACCTCAATGAAGAGGGTAATGAGTACGGCAACCGTTGGCAAATCCAGCAACTGGTAAAAAAATACAGCGACCATGTCGCTTTTCCAATCTTCCTCTCCTACGACCAGGAGTCGGTTGACGACAAGAAGAAGGACAAGGAAGGCAAACCCCTCAAGACAGTCGAGCATAAGGTCGAACAGATCAACAACAGCTCAGCCCTCTGGAGAACCAACAAGAACGACATCAAGGTCGAAGAGTACAATGAGTTCTACAAGAGCTCCTCGTATGACAGTGAAGATCCCCTGTTCTATATCCACACCAAGGCTGAAGGTGCCATTGAATATACAACCCTGTTCTATATTCCTACCAAAGCCCCCTTTGACATGAACAATGCTGACTATCGTCCTGGTGTGAAGCTCTTTGTAAAGCGCGTCTACATCACCGACGATGACAAGGAATTGCTTCCTACCTATCTGAGGTTTGTACGTGGTATCATCGACAGTGAGGATCTCCCCCTGAACGTCAGCCGTGAGATCTTGCAGAAGAACCGCGTGATGTCCTCCATTAGAAACGCCTCAGTGAAAAAACTGCTCTCTGAGTTCCAGAAGATCAGCGAACAGAACCCTGAGATGTATGTTAAATTTATCGAACAGTACAACCGTCCCCTGAAGGAAGGTCTCTATTCCGACTATGCAAACAGGGAGTCCCTGCTTGACCTGGTTCGTTTCAAGTCTTCCACAGAAGAGGGATACGTTAGCCTTGCTTCCTACAAGGAACGGATGGGAGCTGATCAGAAGAGCATCTATTATATCACCGGAGGCAAGGAGTCGACACTGAAGGCCAGCCCCCTGTTGGAAGCCTACCGGAAGAAGGGCTTTGAGGTCCTGGTCATGAGTGACGACATCGATGACATCGTTGTCGGATCGATCGGTACCTACAAGGACCTTCCTTTGAAGGCCATCAACAAGAGTGGAGCCGTGGACGACCTCAAGGGTGATGATGATCCTGTTGAAAAGACCAAGGAGTCCAAGAATCTGGTCAAGAAGATAAAGAAGGCCCTTGGAGACAAGGTAAAGGACGTCGTGGTTTCTTCCCGTCTGGTAGAGTCCCCCGCTGTTGTGGTTGTCGATGAGAATGACCCCTCGGTACAGATGCAGCAGTTGCTCAAGAGCATGGGCCAAGGCGACTTTGAAGATGCCAAGCCGATCCTTGAGGTCAACGTTGACGACCCCATGGTCAAGAAGATTGAAGAGAGTGAAGATACTGAGTATGTCAATGACCTTTGCTCTGTCTTGCTTGATCAGGCCTTGATTGCAGAGGGTGTGATGCCCAAGGATCCTGTAGCCTTTACGAAGAAGCTACATTCCTTGCTTGCACGATAACAGGGAAAACATGCTAGAGAAGCAGGGGAAGGGTTACCTTCCCTTGCTTTTTTAGCATGCCAATGGTAGGGTTTTTTATAACCCGATCGTACTAAGGATGGACGTCAGATGCTTTCAACTATTATGGCTTTTGCAAGTGAAACCGCTCCCGAGGCTACTGCAAAAAGTGGTGGTTTTTTCTCCCAAATGTTGGTAAATATCCATGAATGGTCCCAGTTAGAGCCAGTTGCTTTTCTCATAACCCTAGGCGGAGGGCTTTTGATAGTCCTGATAGGTAAGATTCTTGTTGCCTGGTTGAAAAAGGTTCTAAAACGTGGCTTTTCCAGATCAAAGAAAATTAACGACCTGATGGCCCGCTTTTTATTGCAGCTGGTAAATATCATCGGATGGATATTCCTCCTGATCGCCTTCCTCCAGCATATGGGACTTAATATGGGTCCCTTCCTTGCAGGCTTGGGTATTACCGGAGTAATTCTTGGTTTCGCTTTCCAGGAGACTATCGGGAATCTGCTCAGCGGTGTGATGATTGTCATGAATGCCCCCTTTAGGATCGGTGACTATATCGATGCAGGATCATACTCTGGGACTGTGAAGGACATGGATATGATCTGTGTCATTCTCGCTACACCCGACAACAAGAAGATTACGATGTCGAACCGCCTGGTTTGGGGTAGCCCCATTGTCAACTACTCGGACATGGAAAAGAGAAGGGTGGACATGATAGTAAGCGTACCCTATGGCTCGGATGTGGCAACGGTGAAACAGGTGATTGCCTCCATCTTCGCCCGCTATGAGGAGATTCTTCCAGATCCTGCCCCCACTATTGAGGTAAACAAGCTCAGCGCCTCTTCTGTTGACTTCATCGCCCGACCATGGACAAAACCAGCGGACTATTGGAGTGTCTATTGGCGCTTCCAGGGCGAGCTTTGCGCGGCTCTGGCCGAGGTTGGGCTATCTGTGCCTTTCGACCAGCTCGATCTGCACATTGTTGATACTCCTAGGACAATCGAAGCTCCAAAGAAATAGAAGCAAGGATATTGGTGAGATCAACAAATCCTATTTGAGTATAAAATACTATGGGACATACCAATAGAAAGCAAAGCGACCGGAATGACCGGTTGCTTTGCTTTCTCTAGAGGACATGAATCCTCTCTCTTTTATGACTTTTCTTTAGTTTCTAAAATTTCGCTTGCTTGGCCTTCTCTACAATACGTATTGACCAGATTGCTGAACTCCTTGGAATCATCGAGAATGAATTTTGCTAGAGAGGAGTTAGGCTTCCAGCTTCGTGATCCAAACAACAGTGTTATGACTTGCTCTTTGGTCTCTAGCTCTACGATGATATTCGTCCATTTTCCGCTATCAAGGGTATCATGCTTAGCTGTACAGCCCAGTACATCAGCAAAATTGAAAAGGTAAAACGCATCCTTGAGGGTTATTCCCACTTTTTTCTTCTCATGGTCGAAGGTCAGGAGGATCCCCTCATTGAGATCGTTTATGTACCCATGTTTTTCGCTGAAGAAAAGCTGGCGTTTCTTCATCTCTTTGAAGGTCTTGTTTTCAAGCTCAGCGAGTGTCTGCTTGAATTTTGCCACTGCCTGCTTCTTTTTCTTCCTACCAAATGTAAGGGCGTACAGGTTGAATAGGGTCAGCAGGACAAGGAATGCCAAAAGGACATATTGTAACAGGTTCATTGAAAGCCTCCGTAGCGACAATAGCAAGTGAGGCAATGGTTTGTAAAGCCATGATGCTTTATGATAGTGTTGTACGTAGGAGAAAACAGTGATAAAAATCCTTGTTGTTGTTCCCTATAGGGAACTGCAGGATGCCTTTGAGGAGGTCATTACCACCTTCGAGCACGATGGTATCCAAATTAGTACGACCCATATCCTCGGATCCGACCCTCAGGTAATTAAGGACTTGGATGGTGATATCATTGTGGCCAGGGGGATCACTGCCAGTGCTATCGCTACGTACAAGCCCACAACACATGTCGTACCCATTGCCTTGGGTAGTGGGGATTTGCTTACGGCTCTTTCCCTTGCAAAAAAGGAGAATTATCCTTGCAATATTGGCATCATCACCAATGAGGAGCTTTGTGAGAGTGAAAAGATAGCCTCCCTTGTAGGATGTCCTGTAACGGTGGTGAAAGTCTACGACCAGAAAGACGTTAGGGATGCTGTATTTGCCCTTCATGAGAAAGGATGTACTGTTCTTGTTGGTGGACTCACAATGAGCAATCTCTGTGAGGAAAACCATATAGCCTATGTTCATGTTAAGACAGGCTACCAGGCGATCGTACACGCCATTGAAGATGCAGTCGCTACCGCCCGGTCCCTGGAACGGGCCAAGACCAGGGGAACCCTTCTGGCTACCCTTCTTAACAATGCAACCTATGCCCTGTTTGCCATAAATAGCTATGGGGTCATCATTGCGGCAAATCGTCAGGCCGAGCTGCTGTTCGGTGGACAGCCCTTGGAAGGGAAGTCCATTGATGGTATCTACCAGGGAAGCAAGTGGTCCCAGACTGTATTGTCAGGCTCTCTTGTCGAAGCGTTACAAACCATTGGGGGCCAGCAGATACTGGTCAGCCAACAACCCATCAAAGTTGATGAGCAGACCTCAGGGGTCCTCTTTACCTTCCAGAATGCAGAGGCCATCCAGAAGACCGAACATAAGATCAGGACAGAGCTGAACCGCAAAGGCCTGGTTGCCCGGTACAGTTTCGAAGATATTATTACCCAAAATATTTTTATGCTTCAGCTTGTGGAGAAGGCAAAACGCTTCAGTGTCGTCAATGGAGCGGTGCTTTTGCTCGGGGAGACGGGGACAGGGAAGGAGCTGTTTGCGCAGAGCCTGCACAATCACTCCCCCCGTAGCAAAGAACCCTTTGTCGCTGTCAACTGTGCAGCCCTTCCTGAACAGCTCTTGGAAAGTGAGCTCTTTGGCTATAGCGAAGGCGCTTTTACCGGAGCCAGCAAAGGCGGTAAGGTAGGCCTGTTCGAGCTAGCCCACAAGGGAACCCTTTTCCTTGATGAGATAGGGGAGATGCCCATCGTCTTGCAGGCGAAACTCTTGAGGGTTCTTCAGGAGAAGGAAGTACGCAAGATAGGTGCAGACAAGATTATTCCTGTGGATGTACGTGTTATCAGCGCAGCAAACTGCAATATCATGGAGCGGGTAAAGAACGGATTGTTCCGTCTTGATCTCTTTTATCGCATCAGCCTGTTGAGTCTCCAGATTCCCAGTCTCCACGAGCGTAAGGATGATATTGGAATTCTATTCAAGTATTTTGTGGAACAGTATTGCAAACGGCATAACCAGCACAGTCCAACTATCAAACGAGCTGCCATTGAAGCCCTCGAGCAGTTCTATTGGCCTGGGAATATCCGTGAGCTGCGCAATGCTGCGGAGCGTCTGGCTATACTGCACTCCTCTGATGAGGTCGGGGTGCTGGAGATTGAACAGCTTGATATCGGTTCCACAAGCCTGCATGGTGAGGCGATGCCATCACCTTTTCCTGTAAAGCGCCGCCTGGTAACCTCGCTGTCCGATGAGGATCTCCATCGGGAATTTCTTTTCAGTGGACTGACACGGGAAGCTTTTGCCCAACAGGTGGGCTTGAGCAGGACTACCCTGTGGAGAAAACTATCCAAGTTTGAAGGAATGTAAGTTCTAGTGTTTCATATATGTTTCAAATGAAACATGAAACATATATTGAAACAGACGTCTCTTTCTGCAAAAAAAGTGCTAAAAAAGTAAAAATACCCCATACTTTCCTCTATATATCGGCTCTTTCTAGAGTTATATGTATACAAATATTCTAAAAACGATTCATTGTATACAATATGAATAAGTTGGCACGCAACTTGCCATCCTGTTCTCGTGGGCTACACCCTGTGTTGCTTGCAACTACGAGATAAGGAAAATGTAATGAATAACAAACCTGTACTGGGAATATTGCTTGGCGATGGCGCCGGGGTCGGACCTGAAATTGTGGCAAAGCTTGCTGTCGCTGATTTTTATGCAAAGCATTGCAAGCCTGTCATCATTGGCGATGCAAGAATTCTCGCACGAGCCTTTGAGATCATTGGTTCCTCTGTTCCCCTACAGATAGTTGATACTATTGAACAAGCTGACTGGTCGAAAGGTCTGCCTGTCCTGGACCAGAAGAATCTGGATCCTAAGGATGTTCCCCTTGGCACCTTGCTGACCATCTGTGGAGAAGCCAATCTCCGCATGCTTGAGTTGGGTGTCAGCCTCTACCAGGAGAAGAAGATCGAAGGGTTCTGTTTCTGCCCCTTGAACAAGGCTGGAATGAAAGATGCGGGATGCAAGTACGAGAGCGAACACCATTACATGGCGGAACTCTTTGGCCACACCGAACCCTTTGGCGAGATCAATGTGTTGGGTGACCTCTGGACTACCCGGACAACCAGTCACATCCCCCTCAGTGAAGTGAGCAAGCATCTCACCAAAGAGAGTATCCTTCGTGCAGTACTCCTTGCAAACACCTCCATCCGCAACAGCGGTATCGCCAAGCCCCGCCTGGCTTTGGCAGCTCTCAATCCCCATGCCGGGGAGAATGGTATGTGTGGACGTGAGGAGATCGATGTCATAGAGCCTGCCATCAAGGCAGCCCAGGAGATGGGTATTGATGCTACCGGGCCCTATCCAAGTGATATCACCTTCATCAAGGCCTTCCGTGGTGAGTTCGATGGTGTGGTCACCATGTACCATGACCAGGGTCAGATAGCTCTCAAGCTCAAGGGGTTTGATGAGGGTATCACCATTGCAGGAGGCCTTCCTGCCCCCATCGTGACCTGTGCCCATGGAACAGCGTATGATATTGCAGGCAAAGGTATCGTACATACCCTTGCTTTTGAGAATGCTGTAAAGATGGCAAGCAAGATGGCAAGCCACATCGCTGCAAGAACTTGAGGAGTCAAGGTATGCAAAAGAAAATGAAGATAACGAGCCAATTGATGATACCGGTCTTTATCGCTGTAGTCGCCGTGCTGTTCATCTTGTTTGGGTATGCCAAATATGGATTTTGGCATCCCACAAAGGGCCCTCTTTCTGGTTTTTCCCCCGTAATCATAGGGACTGTCCTGCTTGTGATGAGTGTCTTGGCCTGTATCACCTCCCTAAAGCAAGAGGGAACCGACTATCCGTTGGAAAACTGGTATCCGGCTTTTGGGACTGTCCTGATCATGCTGTCTACACTTGTTATAGGCATGCTCCCTTCCCTGGCAATCTTTGTAGTGCTGTGGTTGAAGTGGTATGAGAAGTACTCCTGGAAAACAACTCTGATGGTCTTTGTCATCATCATGGGAATTGTATTGGGTGCTTTTGTATTCTGGCTTGGTGTTCCTTTTCCAAAAGGGATTATCTACGACATGATCGTCAACTAAGGGGTACGAGATGGAAAATTTTACCATGCTGTTGGATGGCTTCACGGTAGTCCTGACAGTACAGAATATATTGGTGGTCCTCCTGGGTGCAGTGCTTGGGCTGGTAGTTGGGGCAATGCCTGGCATTGGTTCACTTGCAGGTGTGGCGCTCTTATTGCCACTTACCTACAAGTTCAACCCGACCACTGCGATCATCATGCTTGGCTCACTGTACTATGCAAACATGTATGGAGGGGCATTTAGCGCCATCTTGCTCAATATCCCAGGAGATTCGCCCGCTGTCATGACAGCCCTTGACGGGTATCCCATGGCAACAAAACGCAATCGCCCAGGTCAGGCTCTGTTCACCTCAAACATGTCTTCCTTCATCGGTGGAGTCATCGGGATGATTATCCTCACCTTTACCGGTCCTGCTCTGGCAAATCTCGGATTGAAGTTTGGTCCTGCAGAGATGACGGCTCTATTGCTTGTGGCTATGACAAGTATCGGCTGGTTGGTCGGGGAGAACCCTACAAAGGGTGTAATCCTCACCCTGGTGGGTATCCTTATCGCATCCATGGGGATGGATACCCTTACCGGTAGTCCTCGCTTCGATTTTGGTAACATGTATCTGCTTGGAGGGATTCCCTTCACTCCGTTCGTAATTGGTACAGTTGGTTTCTCACAAGTGCTGAAGCTGATGCAAGATCGGAACAAGAAGATTAAGGCCAACCTTAGTCAGAAGCTGACCATCAGAGGTTCGATGCTCACCCTGCATGATGTCAAACGCCTTCTTCCTCCCGCAATCAGAAGCGGCTTCTTGGGAACCTTTGTCGGGGTGCTTCCCGGTGCTGGTGCCACTACAGGCTCCTTCATGGGATATGCCATGCAAAAGGCATTCAAGAACGAGGAAGAACTGGGAACCGGGGCCATCGAAGGGATCGCTGCCTGTGAATCTGCAAACAATGCGGCCGCCGCCGGATCTTTTGCTCCCCTGCTTGCTTTGGGTATCCCCGGTTCCGGTACCGGTGCCGTCCTTTTGGGTGGCCTGATGATGTGGGGACTCAATCCAGGACCCCTGCTGTTCAGCAGCCAGCCCGAATTCTGCTGGGGCCTCATCGCCTCCCTCTTCCTTGCAAACTTGCTTACCCTAATCATCGCCTTGGGCATCATTCCCTTTTTGATTAAGATCCTCACCGTACCGATTAAGATTCTGGTGCCCTGTATTACAGTTGTCTGTATTGTAGGCAGCTACAGCACCTCAAATTCCATGTACGGTGTCTTGGTGATGTTCGTCTCCGGTCTGTTCGGGTATGTTCTGGACAGGAATGGATACTCCACGGCTCCGATGCTGCTTGCCTTTGTCTTGGCTCCCTTACTTGAGTCAAACATGCGTAAGTCCTTCATCATCAGCCATGGAAGTCTAGGCCTGTTCTTCGAAAAGCCAATCTCAGCCTTTCTTCTCTTTGTCCTGTTTGCGATCATCCTGACACCGGTTATAAAGTTTGTGCTTAAGAAGATAAGGTTCGCTCAGAAGAGCACTTAATTAGTGTATTACGGGACAATTGTTGTCTCGGATAGAAAAAAAATAGGAGAGAAATTATGAAAAAATTCGCAATCGTATTGGCATTAGCATTATTGTTTGCCGTTCCAGCTTTTGCAGCTGGCCAGAGTGAGGCTGCTTCCTCTGTTTCCGAAGCCTTTGTTCCCTCAAGGAACGTCGAATGGTATGTTACCAGCTCCCCAGGTGGTGGTTCTGACATCTTTACCCGCACCCTGCAGGACATCATGGTAGGTGAGAAACTTGTTAACGACAAAAACATAGTCATCCAGTATAAGACTGATGGTGCTGGTGAAGTCGGACGTCACTTGGTTGCAAACATCAAGGCGGGAGACCAGGCAGACCACACCCTGTTGACCTTCAACAGTGGAGACCTCATGCCGATGGCCAAGAACACCAACAACCGCTTTGAAAACTTCCAGCCCATCGCACACCTTGCTGTAGACAAGCATTTGATCTTCGTAGGTGAAGAGTCTGCTTACAAGAGTTTTGAAGAAGTTGTCGCAGCCCTCAAGGCTGGCAAGAACATCACTCTTGCTGGTTCCAAGGGTGACGACATCGCTTGTCACGCTGCTCTCGCCAAGGAACTGGGTGTTTCTGTCGACCAATTTGCATATGTTACACACGATGCCTCCAGTGGAGCCATCACAGCAATCCTGGGTAACCACTATGATTTGCTGATCAGCAAGCCCGCTGCTGCCTCACAGTATGTCGAAGCTGGCAAGATTACCCCGATCCTTGCCCTTTCCACCAGCCGTTTCCCTGGAAACCTCAGTTCTGCCCCTACTCTTGAAGAGCTTGGCTATAAGAACGTTGAAGTGCCCAACTGGAGATCTGTTGTTGGCCCGAAGAACATGAGTGCAGAAGCTGTGGCTTACTGGAGTGATGTGTTCAAGCAGGTTTCCGAGCAGGATGCCTGGACCAAGGGGTATATCGAGAAGCAGAAGCTCGTACCTGATTTTATGGACCATGAAGTATACAAAGCTTATGGTACACAGTTCCAGGCTGACTACCTTGCTTCCATTGGTAAGGATAAATAAGAAGGTTGAAAGCTACTACAGCTTAGCCGTATCATGATTGAGGGGTGAAGGGGTGAGCCCTTTCATCCCTCAATTCAATACCGATTGAACACAAGAAACGCTCTCTTAGGTACAAAAGGAGCCCTTCATGAAAAAAGTTGCGATCATATACACAGTTCGTCCAGTGCTGGAAACATTTCCAGAGCTTTTGGAAGAGGTCGTTGGAGAAAAGCTGAAGATCTTCAATCTGCTCGATGATTTTCTTGCATCAGATCCCGGAGAGACCGGTATCTTCTCCAAGGAGAACCATAACCGTCTCTTTAACGACTGCAAGTCTTGTGAATTGACCGGAGCCGATATCATTGTTGTAACCTGTTCGACCCTTACCCCGGCAGTACAGCTCATACGCCCTTTTATCAAGGTCCCCATTGTTGCCATCGATGATGCCATGACAGAGAAGGCCGTTCGTATCGGGTCAAGAATCAAAGTGATTGCAACAGCCGCGAGCACCATCAAGCCGACTGTAGCCAAGTTACAGCAAGAGGCATCTCTTGCTGGTGTACAGGTTAGTATTGATGCCGAAGACAATGAGGCTGCTTATACAGCGATGAAGCGCAAGGACCTGACCACCCATGACAGGCTGGTGCTCGAGCAGATAACTAAGGTCAAGGACTATGATTGTATCGTACTTGCCCAAGCCTCCATGGGGCATCTGAGGGCGGAGGCCGAGAAGCTGGCAAACATACCAGTCCTTGCTTCCCCCAGACTCTGTTGTGAGCAGGTGAAACAGTTGCTTGCTAAGGAGACCGTATGAGAGACGCTATCCAAAACTATTGCCGGTTCGGCATCGTGCTGTCCATGGCCTACGCTAGGTGTGCAGATAGTGAGGAGGCCTACCTCTCTTCGCTGAAGAAAATACTTGTCGATCCCTATTTCCAGGTAGTCGAACTAGGGTCGCTGCCCTTTCCCATGATTGAGGACACTGTTACCTCAATGGTCAAGGTCGCACACTGTGACATGACCTTCAGTGGGCACTCCCTGCTTTTCTCCCAGAAATTGAACATAAACAGCTTGGATGAAGAGGAGAGACAAAAGGCAGTCCTTATTCTGAAGAGAGGCATCGACCAGGCTTACAGCTGGGGATGTGAGACGTTTCAGTTTCTTTCCCGTCAGTATGAAAAGGGAAAACAAGAGGCCTATCTACAGCAACTGATCATCTCAACCAAAGAGCTGTGTACCTATGCAAAACAGAAGGGTGACATGACGGTCTGCCTTGAGGTCTTCGACCATACCATCGACAAGAAGTCCTTGCTGGGACCTGCCCCTCTGGTAAGAAGATATGCACAGGAAGTATGTAAAGAGCATGATAATTTCGGTATCATGGAGGACTGTTCCCATATCCCCATGATCGGAGAGAGCATCGATGAGGCCATTGATCCTGTAAAGGAGTACATCCGCCATGTACATGTGGGGAACACCTTCATAAGCGATCCAAACCATCCTAGCTATGGAGATAACCATCCCCGATTCGGGTATCCGGGATCAGAGAATGATACACAGTATCTGAGTGCATTCCTGCAGAAGATGAAAGACATCAGGTATTTGGAGGAAGGGGGAGAAAACATACTCTCCTTTGAGGTTAAGCCCCAAGGCGATGAGGATAGCGACCTGGTTGTGGCAAATGCCAAGCGCACCTTGTCGGATGCTTGGAAGAGGGTCAGATAGGAGAGTGCCTGCAACAAGGCACCGGTAAAGGGAACTATATGAAACGCATTGTGCTAATCCATACGGTAAAGAGTGTCTACGAGACCTTTGAGAACGATCTTAGGGCAGTGACAGGGGACATCAGGGTCTACAACATGCTTGATGAGTTTCTTGTCGCTGACTCAATTGAACGGGGGGTATTTACTGTTGAAAATCGCATGCGCCTGATGCATGACCTGATAAGTGCACAGCTTACGGGATCTGACCTCATTGTTGTCACCTGTTCCACCCTGACCCCTCATGTGGTTGCCGCCAGAGCATTCTTCACCACACCGATTATCGCCATCGATGATGCAATGTGCTCTTTGGCTGTAACACAAGGGCGTAAGATAACCGTATTGGCAACAGCTGAATCGACGGTAAGCCCTACCTTGAAGAAACTGGAGGAAGAGGCGGCACTGCAGGATAAGGAGATTTCCCTTTCTTCTCTCTGTTGCCCTGAGGCCTTGGTCCATCTCAAGGCAGGACAGAAGGCAAAACATGATAAGCTGGTCCTTGATATGGCTCGCCAGGTCAAGGATAGCGACACCCTTGTGCTCGCACAGGCTTCCATGGCGCATCTGCAGGACCTGGTGCAAGCCCAGACCAGAATACGTACACTCTCATCTCCCTCCTTATGCATTCAGGATGTTGCCAGACAACTGGGAAAGATACGCTGACAAGTGCAATAAGAGGCTTTGACTTCCAAATAATCTCGATATGGCCTGTATGGTGCTGTACAATGAGAGCAAGGAGATCCTGATGCAATATAAACTTTTGGGAAATACTGATATACGTATTTCTGCCCTCTCGTTAGGAACGTGGGCAATGGGAGGAGGCTCCAGTTGGGGTCCTTCTGATGAGAAAGAGTCAGCTCATACCATTAGAAAAGCCTTGGATGTTGGAATCAACTTCATCGATACTGCCCCAGCGTATGGCAATGGTTCCAGTGAGGAGATCCTAGGACGTGCCCTCTCTGGCCATCGCACCAAGTATATACTTGCAACCAAATGTGGCCTAATCTGGCAAGCACAGGATGAAGGCTCTGTCCATAAGAGCCGTGACGGGGTTACCATCCGAAGGAACCTTTCTCCTAAGAGTCTTAGGCTTCAGGTGGAAGAGAGCCTGAAAAGACTTAACACTGAGTATATCGACCTGCTTGTCACCCACTGGCAGTCCATTGAGCCTTTTTTCACTCCCATCGGGGAAACCGTAGGTGTCTTGGAAGAGCTTAAACAGGAAGGGAAGATTCGCGCCTACGGAGCATCCAATGTGACCCTCGAGCAGATCAAGGAGTACCAGAAGTTTGGTAGTCTCTCCCTTGTTCAGGAGAGGTTGAGCCTGCTCAGCAGACAGAACCTACAGAAGGCCCTCTATTGTGAGGAAGAGAACATCACCTTCCAGGCATACAGTCCCCTGGAGCGGGGTCTCCTTACAGGAAAGGTAGCCCTCGATAGCGAGGTTGTTGGTACGGCAAAGGCCTCCATCACTTGGTTCCAACCAGAAAAAAGGGTTCAGGTCCTTGCCATGCTGGACAGGCTTGCAGAGATGGGTACCCGATACGGCTGTTCGGTAGGGACGTTGGTCATCGCCTGGACCCTGGAGCAGACACGTACCATGAACGTACTCTGCGGTGCACGGAAACGTAGGCATATCGAAGAGAATGCCCAAGCTGCATCCTTGCATTTAAGCGGAGAAGATATCACACTTATTGATACTTTGGCCAAGGCCTTGTTGTAGAACAGGCGCTTTGCCTCTTACGTAAAGCTGGCTTGGAAACCCCATAAGATATGGGTCCTTATCCCCGTTTCAAGAGCCTCTGATGGTATTTTTCAGTATGTACGAGGGAAAATTCTACCTATCTGTAATCCCCAGAGGGGAGCAGGTAGTATTTTCTTGGTTCAGAAATAGATAAATACCCACGTATAAACGCTTTTTTTTACCACACATTAGTAGCATAAACAACAAATTTCATGGTACTACTTGGGAATAGTTGGTTATGGGAGGCTCATATGTGTGGAATCGTTGGGTATGTTGGCTGTGATCAGGCATCTCCTGTATTGTTGGAAGCGCTCAGGAAACTCGAATACCGTGGGTATGATTCCGGCGGTATTGCAGTGGTGGAAGAGCATCAGAAACTGCAGGTGCGCAAGATCAAAGGCAGGCTCTCCAATCTGGACCTCCTTGTCTCACAACAACCGGTGCAAGGCTCTTGTGGCATCGGGCATACCCGATGGGCAACGCATGGGGAGCCGAGTGACATCAACAGCCATCCCCATACAGATGTATCAGGAAAAATTGCTGTAGTCCATAATGGTATCATTGAAAACCATGCTTCGTTGCGAGAATGGCTGGAAAAACACCATGTCGTGTTCAGAAGTCAGACTGACAGTGAAGTAATTGCCCATCTTGTAGATTTCCACTACAACGGGGATCTCTTGCTTGCAGTGGGAGAGACAGTAAAGAGGCTGGAAGGGTCCTTTGCAATTGCAGTGATTTGTGAGGATTTTCCAGACGAGCTGGTTGTGGTCAGGAAAGACAGCCCATTGGTCATAGGCCGGGCGGATTCCTATAATCTGATAGCCAGTGATGTTCCCCCTTTGCTTTGCCATACCCGAGAGATCCAATATCTGAAAGATTTGGAGTTGGCCTTGCTCACCAAAGAAGAGGTCACCATCTATAATCTTGAGGGAGAGGTCCAGCAACGGGAATTGGTCCATATTGATTGGGATATTGAGGCAGCTGAGAAATGTGGGTACGAACATTTCATGCTGAAGGAAATCTTTGAGCAACCGAAGGCCTTGCACGATACCCTGTTTAGTCGAATTAAAGAGGGAAAGATTGTACTCAATCCTAAAATTCAGGAAGCCTTGGTCCATTGCACCCATTTGCTGATTACCGGGTGCGGAACTGCCTATCATGCTGGAATGGTGGCAAAGTATGTGATCGAGCACTTTGCCATGATACGGGTTGAAGTCGATATTGCAAGTGAGCTGCGGTATAGGAGCCCTATGTGCAATGCCGGGGATGTATGCATCCTTATCAGCCAAAGTGGTGAGACCGCTGATACCATTGCGTCTTTGCGCTTGCTCAAGGGTCTAGGTGTTGTGACGATTGCCCTCACCAACGTTGTCGGCTCTACGATCAGCCGGGAGGCAGACCTGGTGATGTATACCCAAGCAGGTCCCGAGATCGCTGTAGCCTCGACAAAAGCCCTCACCACCCAGTTGATGTGCTTATATGTCATTGCCTTGGTCATGGCAAAAAAAGAGACTGGGGCGTTACTCGAGCAATTGATGCTGATACCTTCGCAGGCACAACTTCTGCTTGACAAGCAGGAGGATATCCAGAGGTTTGCCGCAAGCCAGTTCAACAAGGACAAGGTGTTCTTTATGGGACGCCTTACCGACTATGCCATCAGTTTGGAGAGTGCCCTCAAACTGAAGGAAATCAGTTATACCCACAGTGAATCCTTTGCTGCAGGGGAACTCAAGCACGGCCCCATTGCATTGGTAGACGAATCGACACTTGTCGTTGCCATGTGTACCCAGCCGTCGCTCTTTGCCAAGATGGATTCCAATATCAAGGAAGTGAAGGCACGTGGAGCAACAGCGTTGGTCATCACCTTTGATACGGTACGGGATTTTGATGGTACCGCTGATGAGGTATTCAGGATTCCGACAACCGAACCGTATTTCACTCCGATGCTTACTGTGATAGTCAGCCAGCTCTACGCCTATTACTGTTCTGTGTTGAAGGGTAACGATCCTGACAAGCCAAGAAACCTTGCCAAGTCAGTCACTGTAGAATAACCTTGTAAGAGAGACACTGTATACATCCAAGGGAAGGCTCGTTCTAGAGGATCCCTTGGATGTTTCTGTATCGGTTCTTGGAAAAAACACCATCTCGGATTAGATGAATCAGAGTGAACATTGGTAAGAAGGTACTTTCCAGCTTCGTGTAAAGATGGCAAAGACTTTCTTTGAAAGGTCAGTAACCCCCTTAGGATATGTGTGCACCCCTTTAGTTGTAGCGGGCAAATTCTTGTTTGAAGTCAACATTTTCTGGCAAAGTAAGATAAATATTTACTTTTGTATACCATATACCGTTGCTTTGTGTATGTATAAATACTCTTCAGAATTATTCCTTAAGAAGTAAAGTTTAAACAAATATGTTGTAATGTATAAATAATGTTCTAATGAATACATTGTATTCTTATTTTTTACCATAACTGATATTTCTTATCAATTAAAAAGAAAAAAGATAAAAATTGACAATGGATATTGTATACCATATACTAAGGTTATCAATCACAATCATGTGATTAGAAAAACGAATCATGGAGGTTCGAGATGAAGAGAGTAACCTTGTTACTAGTTGTTTTTATGGTATTGGGGATGACAACAGCATTGTTCGCCCAAGGAGGTGCAGAAGCCGCAGCGAAGCCTGTTGAGATTAAGCTTGGGTATATCTATGACCCCTCTCACCCTTGGCATGCTGGATCACAAAAGGCTGCTGAAGTTGCAAAGGAACTTTCCAATGGAAGGATCACTATCAATCTGTATCCTGCTGGACAGCTTGGGACAGAACCAGAGTTGTTGGAGCAGGTACTTCTAGGTTCCCTTGATGCAAGTATTGCTGGAGCAGGACAGGTAGGTACCTTGTACAGCCCATTCAATGTGCTTGAGATGCCATACACCTTCCGCAGCAATGACCACGTCTATGAGTTCACCCAAAGTGAACTTGGAAAGTCCTTGTTTGAGGGTTTCCGCAAGAAATTCGGTGGTCGTATCATTGGCGCTAGTGCCTATGGTGTTCGACAATTGACAGGTAACAAGGCGATCAGGACTCCTGCAGACCTTGCTGGATTCAAGCTCCGTGTTCCTGAGCAGACTGTCACCATGGCTTATGCTCGTGCAATGGGTGCCAACCCAACTCCGATTGCTTTCTCTGAAACCTACATGGCTCTTCAGCAGGGTGTTGTTGATGGTCAGGAAAATCCGATGTCCACCATCAATGCTCAGAAGTTCTATGAAGTGCAGCCCTTCCTGAATCTTACCAGTCATGTTACAAATGCTACATTCTTTGTAATGAATGATGGAATTTTTAGTAGTTTTTCCAAAGCAGATCAGGATATTCTTCTCAAGGCCTTTGACGCAGGCGCAAAGCTGATCGTCGAGATTCTCAATGGCGAAGACCTTGCTCTACAGGACAAGTTTGCCAAGGCTGGCGTAACTATCATTCGTCCGGACATTGAAGCATTCAAGAAAGCGACTGCTTCCATGCCAAAGGAATTTAGTGGCTGGTGGGCTGATGAGTATGGTGCAGATTTCCATTCCAAGATCCAGAACATGAAATAACGGTACTGTATTAATTGGAAAAGGAACTGTCGTAGTGAACCATATTCTCTGCAACAGTTCCTTTCCTTTGATTCCCCAACGAAGCGAGAGTAGCGGAAGCCTTACCATGGTTCCATTACCGAGCGAGTGCCGGGAAAGCAAGGTGAGATACCCCGCCCCTTGGGGCGGAAAAGGAGGCAACGCCTCCTCTTTCCAGGGCTTGCCCTGGGGTATTGATACCTTTCATTCTACTCTGAGGAAAACATATGAAAGCTTTCAAAATCGAATCGAAAGGGAACGTAGCATTTGGGAGTGTCGAGTATGAGACTCCCAAATCGGATGAGATTGTAGTTGCTGTAAAGGTGCTCGGGCTCTGCGGAAGTGATCTCAAGACGTACCATGGGGATAATCCTATGGTTCAATATCCAATTGTTCCTGGGCATGAAATAGCTTGTGAAATAGTGGAGATTGGAAGTGACGTACCATCCTCCCTTTCTTTGGGAGACTCTGGTACGATAATTCCCTATACAACTTGTGGTACATGCCCTGCCTGCAGAGCAAAACGCTATAATACCTGCTCTTCCAACAAGACCCTAGGAGTAGCAAGACACGGAGCAGCTAGGTCATTTCTTACCCTTAATCATAAGGATTTTATTGCATGCAAAGGAATGGACTATACTGATATCGCCCTCATCGAGCCCTTGAGTGTCGGTATCCATGCAGCAAATCGTGCAGGTGAGGTGAATGGAAAGAAGGTTCTGCTCTATGGTTTTGGTATCGTTGGTGTAGGAATCATGCTTGAGCTGAAACGAAAGGGTGCCCAAGTAATTGTTGCTGACATCTCTGACAGTAAGCTTCAATTGGCGATAGAATTAGGGGCGGATATAGCCCTTGATAGCAGGGACCCTCTCTTTGAAGAGACCCTTGTCAAGTTTACGAATAATCAGGGCTTTGATGTGGTTATTGATGCTGTAGGCGCTGGCTCGATTGTGACTTCTGCATTGGAAAAGACTGCTGTCGCAGGTACTATCGTGTTTGTTGGATATCATTTCGATACCATACCTTTCAACTCAAAACCTATCGTCAGTAAGGAACTGAGTGTTTTTGGATCGCGAAATGCCCTTCTAGCTGATTTTATGGGTGCCATAGATATGCTGCAGAAAAATCCCCAGCTGAAAGATGTACTGGCTTCAAAGAGATTTCCCTTTGAAGAAATCAGTGAAGCGTTTGTCTATTGGGATCAGAACAGAGGTTCTGTAATGAAGATTCTTATCGACTTGCAAGAAGAGGATAGGGGATATGAATAAGATATATAATTGGATTGAGGAATACATACCTCTTGCAGTATTTGTAATCATCAGCATTGTTATGCTGCTTCAAGTCATCATGAGAACCATTTTTGGTATCTCCTTTGCCTGGAGCGTTGAAGTCTCCCAATATTTGAATGTCTGGGTTACCTTCATTGGTATCGGATATCTGAGAAAGATAAATGCACACATCAAGATTGAGATGTTTTACGATTGGTTCAATAAAAAGTTAACACCTTCTTGGCAATTATTCTTTTTTATTGTCAAAAAAATTCTGAACATTCTCTTCATGGTAGCGTTGATCTGGTTGGGACTCCAACTATCCATACGTTCTTGGAATTTCCGGTCCGCTGGTTTGCAGATACGCCAAACCTGGTTGTATATCTGTGTGCCTCTTGGAGGCTTGGGATATTTGATTCGCGAGATAGAAAGTATCTACCATGTGGTAGTCAAGCATAAGGGGGCTTCAAGATGATTATTGTAATGACAGTACTTCTGTTTGTATTTTTGGCTTTGGGCATACCTGTTGCTGTCGCTGTTGGCGTTCCCTCCTTGATGTATGTGTTTTCCAATCCGGGTTTTGTTAATTTTGTAGCAATCCAGCGAATGGTTGCAGGAGTCAACACCTATAGCTTGTTGGCTGTTCCTTTTTTTATTCTTGCCGCCAATCTGATGAATACCGGTGGGGTAACCACCAGAATTTTTGACGCTTGCCGTATTACAATGGGACGAGTGAAGGGTGGCCTTGCATATGTAAATATTCTGGCAAGTGTAATCTTTGCTGGAATGTCAGGAGCTGCCATTGCAGATGCAGGTGGTCTTGGTGCGATTGAGATCAAAGCAATGAGAGAGGCACAGTATGACGATAGGCTGACGATCGGGATAACGGCCTCGTCCTCCCTTATCGGTCCCATCATCCCTCCAAGCATGCCCATGGTTGTCTATGGTGTAGTGGCCTCAACTTCTATCGGGCGCCTCTTTGCCGCAGGTCTGATTCCTGGTTTGCTCATGGCCCTTTCCTTGGTTGGAATGATTTTGTTGTTGCTTGACCGCTGGAACTGCCCAAGAGGCAAGAAAACCACATTGATGGAAAAATTTCGTGCTAATAAGAGAGCTTTTCTCTCCCTGCTGACTCCTATCATCATTCTGGGAGGTATTTTTTCCGGTTATTTTACCCCAACAGAAGCAGCAGCCATCGCCTGCTTGTATGCAACAATCCTAGGTTTGTTCTATAAGGATCTGGACCTTAGGAAATTTATGCAATCGGTTCGCGAATCTCTGGTCACCTCCGTACAGGTGTTGATCATTGTTGCAGCCGCAGCACTATTCTCCAATATACTTGCACGGGAACAGATTCCCCAGAAACTGATGCTTATTGTCGAACAATCGAATATGGCCCCTTGGATGATTATTCTTCTTATCAATGTTTTACTGCTGATCGTAGGCCTCTTTATGGAGACCATCGCCTCAATCAATCTGTTGGTTCCTGTACTCCTGCCCATAATGGTCTCTCTTGGCATTGATCCTGTCCAGTTTGGAATTATCATTATCCTCAACTTGGTTATCGGTACGCTGACTCCTCCCTTTGGCACGGTATTGTTCGTACTCAGTGGCGTGGCAGATGTCTCTGTGGAGAAGGTAGCAAAATCGGTAATAATATTTCTCCCACCACTGATCTTGGTTTTGGCGTTGGTGAATATCTTCCCACAGCTGTCACTGTGGCTGCCTAACCTGCTGTTTGGTGTAGTATGATCAGATTCCAGTGCGAGTACCTACTGTTGCCCTTTCACAGGGGCACAAGTATTTAATTCTTTGGACAAGAGGTGTGAGTGCTGTAGGGTAAGCTCTTATCGACGACTGTATACAAGAAATAAAATTTTAGTTGTGCTATCAGTTAGTAAGTCCAGAAAATATTGATTTTCTGAATCGTTGCGAAAATGTATCTAGAATTTTAAATCAAATAACTTGTTATATTAATAGAAAATAATATTATTCCAAGAATGCGAAATATTGTTGAATATTTAGATTGACAAATGCTGAATCAATGTTAGTATATAGTATACTATTTAGAAAGGAGTATCTATGAAACGAATTTTAGTACTATTGCTCGTAATGCTTGTCGCTTTTTCTTCTGTTTTTGCCCAAGGGCAGGGCGAGGTTAAGAAACAAGAAATGATCAAGATGAACATCCAGCACAATCTTCCAAAAACAGAAACATGGCAGGTTGGGTTTGAGTACATCCAAAGCGAGATGATGAAGAGGTTCCCTGACCAGATTTCTTCCACCATCTATCCCAACGGACAGCTTGCAAACAACAACTGGGCGACCATTTTCGAACAGACCCAGGAAAATGTTGTGCAGATGGCCTGTGAATCACAGGTTACTTTGGCAAGCCTCGTACCTGAGCTGTTTTCCCTAAGCACCCCCTTCATGTTTGAAGACATGCAGCATGTCCTTAGGTTTATGGCACAGAAGCCCGCATTTGTTGACCAGTGGTTCTCCAAGCTTGAAGAAAAGAACCTTAAGGTCATTGCCTACTGGCCCAGAGCTCCACGTCAGTTGCTCAACTCTGTACGTCCAATCATTGTCCCCAAAGACATTGAAGGCATGCGTTTCCGTGTTCCTGCCATGGATTTGTTCGTAACAACCTTCCAGGCAATGAAAGCCAACCCAGTTCCCCTACCATCCGGAGAGATCTACACTGCAATGCAGCTTGGTACTGTTTCTGGTGAGGACAACGCTTTGTCGACTGTCTACTCCACAAGAACCTACGAGCAGGGCAAGTACATGAACGTATGGAACTACATGGGTGATGGAGTTCTCGTGGTTGTCAACAAGGATTGGTATGATGGCCTTTCAGCTGAATTCCAGACAGCTCTACTTGAAGTTGCCGGAGGTTCTGTTGATGCAGTGCTCAAGAGTACCCTCGAGCGTGAGAAAATTGCTCGTGATGCCATGACAGAAGCAGGAATCCAGTTCACTGATTTCACTTCTGAAATGAAAGAACCCTGGAGAGCCCTGATGGATCCCGCTTATGCCGCTATCAAGAAGACCATTGGTGAAAAGTCCTGGAATGAGCTTGTTGCTCTAGCAGACGCCACTCGCTAAGGGTATTTCGAAACAAGATGTATGAATTGTTAGGAATGCTTCGCTTGCGGAGCATTCCTACACAATGATTGGAGTAAGGTAAATTCCCTATGGAAAAAAATCAATTGAATGCCAAGTATCTCCTGAAAAACCCTGAATACGCAATTGCTCCAGTTTTCCTGCTGGTGATTCTGCTTTCAGCCATTATTCAAGTAGTCAATCGAATTGTTCCCTCGCTCAGGGCCCCATGGACCCTCGAGCTTATTACATATTTATTCGGAGGCCTGGTATGGGTGGGGATTGCTTTGGCAATCCATGACGATTCCCATGTTGGAATCAAGACCATATATCAGAAGTTTCCTAAAAAATCCCGAAAAGTTATCAAAGTCATCCACATGATCCTCTTTGGCATCATGATTGTCATCTTTGGATTCCTTGGCCTGATGTCATTGCTTAGTTATGTAAGACGAGGGCAGACTACACCTGCCTTGCATGCACCGCTGTGGCTCATGCGCTCACCAATTGTGATTGGTTGCCTGTTATCTGTGTATCGCCTGATTGAAAGGATTGTGATGATTTTCAAGGATACTGATCCTGAGTTTTTGTACGATATTCCCCTCGGCCTTGAAGAACTATCCATTGAAGAGCTGATTGAAAGAGGCTTTATTGAAGTCAAAAAAGGAGATAGGGAATGATTCCAGTAATGAGTTTGACTGTATTTGGGGTAGCCGTGTTATTGCTCCTGTTGGGTACTCCCGTTCTGGTCTCCATTGGATTGTCCAGTGTATTCACCATCATGTTCTATAATCCTGTGCCCTTGATCTCTATCCCCCAGCTCATGTTCTCCGGCACTGAATCCTATGTCCTTGTTGCGATCCCCTTGTTTGTACTCTCTGGAGTACTCATGGAGTCCACAGGCGTAGCCGGTAAGCTCATCGACTTCACAAAAGCTGGAGTAGGTTGGGCAAGAGGTGGCTTGGGCGCTGCGAATGTTTTAGGTAGCTTTATCTTTGGGGGTATGTCCGGCTCTTCAGTTGCAGATACCGTCGCACTTGGGACGATCCTAATACCTGAAATGGAAAAAGATGGTTACGACAAAGGATACTCGGCTGCTATTACTGCTATTTCTTCTACCCTAGCAGTCATTGTGCCACCCAGTATCCTGATGGTCATTATTGGGGCTGTTTCGGAACTTTCGGTCTCTTGGTTGCTGATTGGTGGCTTGGGACCTGGTGTACTGCTTACTGGTGCCATGATGATTCAAAACTATTTTATCTGCCGCAAGCATAAGTATGGTAGCAAGAAAAAATTCTCATTCAAATACCTTTGGGATACCTTCAAAGTTGGGCTTTGGGCTTTGGGCGCTCCTATCATCATCATGATAGGTATCATGACAGGGTTTGTCACCCCCACGGAATCTGGAGCGCTGGCTGTTGTCTATACACTGGTCATTGCAGCTTTTTTCTATAAGACACTGAAAAAGGGTGTCATGTATAAGTCTTTGGTCTCAGCTGCCAGGCTAACTGCTGCGGTTGTGGGAATCATCGGGACTTCATCCATTTTTACCTTTATCCTCACCTTTGAGGGACTTCCCCAGATTGTAGCTAATTTCCTGTTGGGGATCACTACAAATCCTGTGGCCATTTTCTTTATGATCAACATCTTCCTCTTGGTCATGGGTATGTTCCTTGATGCAGGGGTGGCTATCATTGTTATGGCCCCAATTCTGTTTCCTGTAGCAACTGCTGTCGGCATCAACCCGATACACTTTGCAGTTGTGTTTGTCATGAACTTGGCTATCGGCATGGTGACCCCTCCGTTTGGAGTCTGTCTGTTCAGCACTTGCAACGTTGCAAAAATGGACATGGGTCGACTTATCAAGTCGGCTTTGCCCTTGTACGGTTCCATGATAGTTGTGCTTGTTTTAACAACATTGATCCCAGGGATTGTTCTTTTGATTCCCTCCATAACGCTGGGATAATTGTATTGTAAGGAGATACTATATGAAAGGTTTAGTCAAATTTGCAGCAGGTCCGGGTAATTTGGAGATTCGGGAAGTCCCCGAACCACAAGTTGAATCCGGTCAGGTAAAAATCGAGATCAAGGCTGCAGGAATCTGTGGTTCTGATATCCATATCTATCACAGCGACATCGCGATCCCAGTACGTCCACCGGTAATCATCGGTCATGAGTTCGCCGGCGTTGTTGTTGCTGTAGGTGAAGGGGTTACCACCTGTAAGGTCGGGGATCGTGTATCCAGTGAAACCGCCTATTCTTATTGTGGTAAGTGTCATAACTGTAAGACCGGCAGGTACAACCTCTGTAATGACCGGAAAACTCTTGGTTACTGGTATAATGGTGCTTTTGCCAAGTATACCGTTGTTCCTGGGGACCGCATCCAGAAGCTTCCTGATTCAATCAGCTTCGAGGAGGGGGCACTTCTTGAGCCCGCAGCCTGTGTGACTCATGCCGTTATGGATCTTGCAACGATACAAGCCGGTGATATGGTCTTGGTCTCCGGGCCTGGGGCAGTGGGGCTTATCGCCATGCAGGTTGCTAAGGCCCATGGTGCGTATGTAATAGTATCAGGAACCAATGTGGATACTGATCGCCTTACGTTTGCATTAAAGCTTGGAGCAGACAGAATTGTAGACGTCACCAAGGAAGATCTTCTCGAGGTGATTAAGAGCCTTACCCCTGATGGTCGTGGTGTTGATGTTGTCCTTGAGTGCTCCGGTTCTGGACGTGCAACTGCAACAGGTATTGAAGCTGTTCGCAAACAAGGACAATTTATCCAGATCGGCCTTGCTGGAAAGCCCTTTGAGCTCAACTTTGATCGGATTTGCTACAAAGAGATCAAGGTTACCGGTTCCCTTGGTTCTGTATGGACTGCATGGAGAAATGCCATACGTTTAGTGGAAACCAAACAACTCAACCTAAGGGATTTGATAAGCCATGAGTTCAAGTTGCAGGATTGGGAGAAAGGCTTTGAGGTCTTTGAAAACAAAGAAGGCCTTAAGGTTCTTTTCAGACCAGAATAACTAGATCTCACTATATAAAGATAAAGGATTGGATATGGATAGTTTACAAGGAATGTCCGCGATAATCACGGGCTCAGCACAGGGAATGGGAAAAGGTATTGCGATGGGACTAGCCCGTCGTGGTGTGGACGTTGCCCTTTGTGACGTAAAGAAAGATATTTTGGAGACGACTGCCAACGAAATACGGGAAGCCACTGGTCAGAAAGTCATTACAGGTGCATTTGATATCACTGACGAGGTTGCTGTAAAGGCCTTTGTTGTCGAAGTTGAGAAGGGCTTTGGTAAAATTGACATACTGGTCAATAATGCTGGGATTCATCCCCTCAAGCCAATTGAGCAGATTGAGGGCAAAGAGTGGGATCTTGTATTCGCTGTAAATGTAAAAGCCTCTTTCTTCTTCTGTAAGGCTGTGTTGCCAGGTATGCGCAAACAGAAGTTTGGTCGCATCATCTCCATCTCTTCCGAAGCAGGAAAAAATGGGGGAACGGTAGCAGCCCTCCACTATGCTGCATCCAAGGGTGCCGTTCTCGGTTTTGTGCGTAACTTGGCACAACAGGTAGGCTCTGATGGAATCACTGTCAATGCCATTGCACCTGGAAGAATCGCAACTGCAATGTCCGGGGCGGTCAGCCCTGAAGAGAATCAGAAGTTTATCAACAACAGTATCACCAAGAGCTTGGGAACTCCTGATGACATCGCGTATGCAGTATGTTATCTCGCCAGCCGGAAGGCTTCTTTTGTTACTGCAGAGACTATGGCTGTCAATGGTGGCACGCTTCGCGACTAATGAGGAAGGGTATTCAATTGTCCAAACCAGAAACAGGAACATCGCTAGGAATTCAGGTCACTCTTCCAAGTGAGTATGCCAGAGATGGGGTATTTTTGGAAATGCTTAAGACCTTGCAGGAGAGTGGGTGTGACCATGTAGAACTGAACATCCCTTTTCCAGAAAATACGAAACCCTCACAAGTCAATGAGGTTCTTTCCCGGTACGGTTTGCGGTGTACCAATTTTGCCACCGGAGGCCTGTATCCTGGGAAGATAACTTCATTGTCGCACAGTGATGAAACTGTTCGTAAACAATCTGTTGAGTCCATAAAGGGTGTCATCAGGTATTGTAGCGAAGCTGGCTTTAAGGGGCTGATCCTAGGGTTCGCTCAAGGCAATGACACTAAAGATAGGTCTTTGGCAAGGGAACTCTTCAAGAGTTCCCTTGACCAGCTTGTCCCCTATGCCCAACAGGCAAAGGTTACCATTGTTGTTGAAGCCCTAAATAGATTCATCTCCAATGTTTGCAATACGCTGGATGATACAGTAGAGCTTGTGGGTGATTACCCCAAAGAGGTGGTGGCAGTCTTGCCAGATACCTATCATATGAATATTGAAGAGAGTGATATGATGTTGCCACTGATCAAACATGCTCAGTGGTTTCGTTCCATCCACTTCTCTGAAAACAACCGATATTTCCCCGGCCTGGGAGCAATAGATTTTCAGCGTGTCTATCGAGCGCTTTATTCAGTTGGATTTACCGGTGAGCTCACTATCGAGGGCAATGTGAAGAATTCATGGATACCCGAATTGATCGGTAGTGCTGAATTAATGAAAAATCTACGCGTGAATGAGCAAAATCTGCATGCGGGAAACATGAAGTAAGGGAGTTATGCAAAATGGATATGGAATTGAAAGCTAAGGTGGTGCTAGTAACTGGGGGTGCTGATGGAATTGGACTGAAATCAGCGGAATTGTTGGCCGAAGAGGGTGCCTATGTCGCCCTTGCAGATATTAACTTTGAGAAAGCTCGCGTGGCCTCAGAAACACTGAATAAACTTGGAATGAAGACCATTGCCGTCGGTGTGGATGTACATGACCAGGAATCAGTCACTAACATGGTGAATGAGGTGGTCAAGACTTTTGGCCGTATCGATATCCTTGTGAATAATGCTGGAATTGGGTATTTCAAGACTATGGACGAAGAGACCATGGACGATTGGTACAATGTTCTGAACATTAATCTCACAGGAGTTCATCTCTGCACCCGTGAGGTGTTTAAGTATATGAAGGAACAGAAAAGTGGGAAAATCATTTCAATGGCTTCCCTTGGTGGACAGATTGGCGGAATGAAGGTTACCCCAGGATACGTTGCTTCCAAGGCCGGAGTGGTCGGTTTGACAAAATCATACGCACGTAATGGGGCAAAATATGGCATCACTGCAAATGCAGTTGCTCCTGGACCTACAGAGACAAATATGGCTAAGGGTCGGTATTCAGCTGATACCACAATGCTTGGTCGGCTCGCAGAACCCCTTGATGTTGCGAAAGCTGTATTTTTCCTTGCTTCCTGCCTTTCAGATTACCTGACAGGAATCACTGTTGATGTCAACGGTGGAGCCTTGATGCGTTAATCATGAAGATGAGTAGGGAGGTTCGAAATGTCAAAAGTATTCAGAGATAGCGAATGGGATCGGGATGGTGTCATTGAAGGAATTCTGGGAGATGTCCCCGTTCCTAAGATGGCGAAAGTGCGACAATTGTTTGATGAGACAAGAGTAGAAGATATTCCCCGTGCCATTGAAGCAGAATTCAACAAGCCTGAGATTGCTTCCACGATAAAAAAGGATGCTTCCATTGCAATAACAGCAGGAAGCAGAGGAATCGCAAATCTTGCACTTATCGTGCGTGAGGTTGTCAAGAATGTGAAAAGACTGGGTGCGTATCCTTTTGTCATCCCCGCCATGGGTAGCCATGGTGGAGCGACAGCAGCCGGCCAATTGCAGGTGTTGGAGGGGATGGGTGTCACAGAAGAATATATCGGCGCTCCTATCCGCTCTTCAATGGAAACCAAGAATATTGGGGAAAATGCTGATGGAAAACCAGTACAGATTGATGCATATGCCGCTCAGTCTGATGGCATCATCGTTCTGGGTCGGGTCAAACCCCATACCGCATTCCGTGGGACCTATGAGAGTGGGCTCTACAAGATGATGGCAATAGGCCTTGGAAAGCAGAAAGGTGCAGAGGTCTGCCATCTTGAGGGTTTTGGCCGTATGGCACATAACGTTGTAGCTTTTGGTGAGGCAATCTTGGAGCAAGCCCCGATCCTGTTTGGATTGGCTCTCATCGAGAACGCTTTTGATGAGACTGCCCATATTGAAGCTGTATCCCGTGACAAGATTGCTGATCGTGAGCCGGCTCTGCTGGAAATGGCAAGGGCGCTGATGCCTTCCATCGCGATCAACGATATTGACATTATGGTCATTGACCAGATCGGAAAGAACTTCAGTGGCGACGGGATGGACCCGAACATCACTGCCACCTACTGTACTCCCTATGCCTCGGGGGGACCTGTAGTACAACGCTATGTAGTGCTGGACCTCAGTGAGGAGACCCACGGTAATGCAATGGGAGCCGGTATGGCTGATATTGGTACCAAGAGACTTTTCGATAAGATTGACTTTGATGCTGCGTATCCTAATGCCCTGACTTGCACAGTTCTTATGGGCGCAAAGATTCCGGTTATCTTGAAAAACGACAAGGCTGCTATCCAGGCGGCAATTTTTACCTCAGTCGGTATTGACAAGGAAAACCCACGCATCGTTCGTATAGCCAACAGCTCGCATATTTCAACTATTATCGTATCTGAGGCTCTAAGGAAAGAAGTCGAAGAGGATAAGGGTCTTAAGCTACTGGAAGAATTTGCAGAGGTTGAGTTCGACGAGCAGGGAAATTTGGATTTACACAAGGGAGTTTATGCATGATGAACCAAGGTTCTGCTGTTAACCCACGGGTTATTTCAGCGATTGAACATGAGAAAAAAGTACTGACCCAATACGGTGTCGAAGATATTGTCGCCTTGATCGAATCAGGGCAGGTGGAACGTGCCGTTGGCCACAGCTTCCATTTCTCCTCTGCAAAGTTGATACGAGAAGTGTCCTTACAGGTGAAGATTGCAGTGGAAGCTGAGCTTCAGGCTGCAAGAGAAGATGGCTCACTGCTGAACTACATTTCATACAGCTTGCTTATGGCTGTAGGGCTTTCCAGTGCCTTGATAAAATGGAATGTCCAGAAGGAGTTCAGTTCACAGGAAATTGATGCCTTGCAGGGCTTCTATGCTGTACTCGTTGCTAAAGTCCCTGCAAACAATAGTGTAAGCAAAACACTTCTAGAGGCCTATGCTGAAGAGGTCTACCACAGGTACCTTACTGAAGCACGAAGCAAAGAGGACGCTGCTGCAGGAAAAGCGCAGGTTTTGACAGGATCTCTGTCAGACTATGTGAAGATGATGATCGATGAAGTTCACCAGTCGAGCCTGTATGCCTATGAGATGCACAGTGAAGGTGATCCACTCGAGGCTGAGACAGTATGGGGCAATGACTACGGTCTGTTTTTGCAGTTTGCCCTCTGGTGTGGTGCTTCTTTCCAGACCACTAACCCTCCTTTGGTCAAGGCCGCTTGGGATACCTATGCACAAGATTGGAAAAAGAGAACCTCTGTCCTCTACAAGAGCCTCGATTTCTCTACGTTGAAAAGTGGGGGACTGGATGCTGACCAGAAGAAGGTTTCTGTACTCTCCTACACCATAGTGGAAAAAAGTTGCCACTTGGTCCGAGACATGTATCTCCAATGTGCAGGAAGGCTCGGATTTGTATGTTATCAGGTAAATCCCAACCACCAAAACAATGTTGACCTGATGGTTGATGAGATTCGCTTTGTCCATGCCATGATGTCGCAGCGTCTGGGACATGGGTATGAGCCAAACATCTCGTTCAAGATCCCCGGGACTCTCGGAGGACTTAAGGCAGCTGAGATTGTAGGCAAGGATGGCATTTCCATCACGGTGACCCTGTCTTTCAGTGTTTTCCAGGCTGTTGCTTTTGGTAAGGTCCTTGCGAAGAGCACTTCTGCAGTCAGTTCTGTGGTCATCATGAACGGCCGGTTGGCGTTCCCTGTTCGTGATGATCTGGTTGGGATGTTCCCCGAGGATAAGGAAACCTATCTTAAGAGTTCCGAACTTGTCGGTGTTGATGTGACCAAGCATCTCTATGAGAAGCTCTATGCACCGAAGGGGAAAGGTGGCTTGGGAATCGATCCCAAACGAGTAAGGATAATGAATGCTTCCTTGCGGATTTATGGGGACGAGATTCCAGATGTCCTTGATGTCTGGGGTAGCCCTAGCATTACCATTTTCCCGAACGTACGACATGCCCTGAGCATAAAGAAGAGAGACTACTCTTTTGATGCAGTAAAGCTTCCTGTCGATGCTGATGTTCGCAACACCAATGCCAAAAGTGAGATTTTCCGTCAATCCTGGTGGGTTGAAGGTGATGATGCCAAGCTTGCTCCTCAGCAAAAGTTGAGTTTGCATGACAGTTCTCCTGAAGCTATTGTAACCTGGGGTCCGATTGCTGCTACCCAAGCACAGTTTGTTGGGTCATATCAGAGTACCAAAGAACTTATAGGTTTTTTGGGATAAGTTGAAATTAGGAGTATATAATGGCTAAATTTACATTTGGAAAATTAGAGATAGACCCAGTTACCAATCCTTCAGTGCTCAATACGGGCACATGGGATACGGAGGCTGTTGCACGAGATTGTGCCAAGCTTCCCGAATCTTTTTATGCAGAGGTCCTAGAGCAGTCCGCTGCATCTGATGGAGGAAACAATCCCAAGTTTGAAGGGACTCTCTGTCATACTCCAAGCATCGCCATCCATGAGGGTGTTGTGTATGGCTTGTTGGAGTTTGCTGATGGGCAGACTGCTTTTATCATGATCGGGTCAGCTTCCCCTGAAATTTTTGAGAAAAGGATATGCAATGCCTCAGGCCCTGAAGGGAAGGTCGTTGTGGTGTATCCGTCAACCGATCGAAATATCCATGCCTACACCAGACAGATCCATACCAGGAAGGGACCCCGTGCACTAGGGGCGATTCCCCGTCTTGGAATTGGGGTCAGGCATTCCAGTGCTGTATGGCCTGGGATCATGAACGCAATGTACAAGGGAGATTTTTCTGCAAACAGCATTCAGAACTCGGTGCGGGAGCTTCACCTTCTGGAAACGCTAACCTCAGGAACACCTTCGAGAACCAACCATCTGTTTAGTTTTGGTCCAGTGAAGGAAGGCCATACCGGCAGTACTTTTGAGGGTCTCTGGACAGAAGGGGTGCTCAAGACCATAAAGTATCCCCATTTACTCCGTTATGGTGCTGACGCAGATCATCTGCAAGTTAAAAGGGGTTCTGAAGGGATTGAGCGGACCAAGAAATTCATTGATGCCGCTAAGTACTACTCGTTCTACACCCTGGATGTCTCTGACATCCTGGACTATTCCTCGTTGTTCAAGTTCTCTGCCAAAGACTCCACTGACTATCTACAGACCTGTATTCCCAATGCAGCTCTACGCGCAGATGTCCTGTGGTACCATAAGAAGAAAAAATGCCTCGGCAAGCAGTTCATTTCGTTGGATGAGGCTCAGATCGGACGATTGGTGGGCAAGTACTGGCATGCTCTTGACGCAATTGAGAAACTCTATGGGTATATTGACAACATCAAGAAGGGTGAAGCTTACGATATGGAGCTGAGTATCGACGAGAATCCTCCTCACGTGAAGACTTTCGATACCATTACAACCTATGAGGAGCTGTTGTTCCTTGTGGATGAGATTGAACGCCGCGGCCTTCCCATTACCCATATTGCTCCAAACTTTGGAGTTGAAAAAGGTGTTGATTACCGTGGGGCAGATGGAAAGAAGATGTTGGAAGAACGTATTTCAATACTTCACAAGATTGTCTCTGAGAAGAATATGATGCTTGATTGTCACTCCGGAGACGATCTCAGTCGTGAGACAAGAGGTATTTTCAAGAGGGCTACAAAGGGTAATATTCATTTCAAGATCTCTCCTTCCTTGCAATCCCTCTATGGAGAGGTGATCGAGAAGGTCAACCCTGAGTTTTTCCGTTTCTGGTGGGAGGATACCTTCAGGCATACACAGCAGCTGGCAAAAGATGGGGTTCCCTTTGCAATTTACTCGCTCAACCAGCTTAAGTGGTCAGGGGACAAGGCTCCTTCTGCAAAACATATCTTTTTCCAAGAGTTTTGTTATGCTACACTGGGGGCACGTGATGAACAGGGAAATTATCTGTATCGTGACAAGTTCTATGCGCTTCCTGCAGACTTCCAGAATGAGATGGATGCACAGATTGAGAGGCAGGTCCTTGAGGTTGCTGGTGACTTGTTTAACGTGAGTCTATGAGAATGCAATACCCACTCTCCATATCCTTGGAGAGTGGGTGCTTTACCAAGATTTGCAGTCTTCCCTGATGATGCGAATATGAAACATAAGGTTGTGGTTTGTTCTCATGAAAAAGGAAAATATTTCTACAGTATTAAGACGACGATACCTATGCGATGAAGTCTTGAATATCATCAAGAAGAGAATTTTCTCCCTTGAGTATAATCGTGGAGACAGATTGCTTGTCGAGTCCCTTGCGCAACAACTTGATGTGAGCATGACCCCTGTCAGGGAAGGGTTGAAGGGTCTGGTTGCAGAAGGTCTTGTTGTCTATGATGGAAAAAGTTACTCGGTATTTGACCCGAATGAGAAAGAGATGGCTGAAATCTTCAGCATCAGGCGGTCATTGGAGAGGCTGTCAGCCTCTTTGGCCGCAGAAAACATGAAGATTTCTGATATAGAAGCCCTATATTCCATCTTTTCAGAATCCAGTATTTCCCGTTGTATTGCCGATCACTCTGAGATGATCAGGATAGACAAGCTTTTCCATAAGAAGATTCTTGAGGGATCCAACAACAAACGGCTGAAAACAATGCTTGGGACCATAGAAGAGCAGTGCTGGTTGATTCGGGCATGGGGATACTCACGGTCTTTTCCCCAATGGTATATTGAAAAAACTGCAGAAGAGCACATGGCAGTGCTTGAACTTATCAAGAATCACGATCCAGAGAAGGCTGCAAAGACTATGGAGGAACATATCATCAACGGGGAGAAACGAACCTGGGAGTCTTTGAAAGAGAAGCTCTTTACTGATGAGATAGTCTCTTTGTAAAAGTTGTATCCCTTTTGTTATTCTTTTCCTGTCAAGGGAAAGTAGGTAGAGGCTTTTGGATTTGGCAATGCTTTGCAAGCAAATGGAATACTGGATTTTTTCATACGATATTTTTTAGTTGATACTATTATAGGTATTGTAAACTGAGGAAAAATTGTGTACAGTATACAATATAATGATAAAGGAAAACTTTGGTTTTTCTAAATAAGGAGTACGATTTGGACGCTAAATTGACATCTCTACTTTCAGAGAAGCGTGACACACCAATGTCTGCCAAGGAGCTTGCTGCGCTAGCAGCTGCTTTTAGGCTTACCATGTTTGATGTGTTGCATGGGCGACAGACTGGGCACTGGGGTGGTTCCTCCTCAGCTGCAGAACTGACCACAGCGCTTTATTTTAACCGCATGAACATTGATCCCGCCAATCCCCGTAAGGAAGATCGTGACCGATTTATTCTTTCCAAAGGTCATGCTTCAGTGAATCTCTATACTGTTCTTGCGAATAGGGGTTTTTTCCCAACTGAGGATCTTCCTGGTTTCAGGACTCTTGGATCCCATCTTCAGGGACATCCCTGCATGTTCAAGACTCCCGGTGTTGACATGTCCACAGGTGCTTTGGGCCATGGTCTTTCCATTGGAATCGGCATGAGCCTTGCTGCACAGATGTCTGGACATAAGAGCTGGACCTATGTGATGAGTGGAGAAGGTTGTCTGGATGAAGGGCAGACTTGGGAAGCTGTTATGTTGGCTGCCAAATACAAGCCCGCTCGCCTTGTCTATATGATCGACTACAACAAAGTACAGCTTGATGGTACTAGTACTGAAATTATGCCTCTTGATCCTTTGGCTGACAAGTTCAAGGCTTTCGGCTGGAATGTAGCACCCAAGGCATACAACGGCAATAATACCCAGGATATCTTGGACTCGTTTGATTGGATGGATAGTGATGATGTTTGGCCGAAGCTGGTCATTTACGATACAATTAAGGGAAAGGGAGTTTCATTCATGGAAGGCAAAAGTGCCTGGCATGGTGCTCCTATCGACGAAAAAAGTTATGCTTCCGGCAGGCCTGAATTAGAGACTGACCTGAAGAACAAGGAGGCTGCACTATGAGCGTTGCCATGAGAGATGCCTTCGGTGCCAAGCTCGCCGAACTCGGAAAAACTAATGACAAGCTGGTGGTACTCGATGCCGATGTATCATCCAGCACAAAATCTGGACTTTTTGGGAAAGCCTTTCCCAAGCGTTTTTACAATGTGGGTGTTGCAGAAGCCAACCTTGTTGGTGTCGCTGCCGGCCTTGCTGCCTCAGGATATCATCCTGTCGCGAATGCCTTTGCAATCTTCCTTGCCTTGAAGTCAATGGACCAGATTCGTAACGTCCTTTGTTACAACAAGCTTCCTGTTGTCCTTGCCGGTGCATATGGTGGGCTCAGTGACTCTTTTGATGGCGCAAGCCACCAGTCAATCAGTGACATTGCACTCATGCGTGTAATGCCAAACATGGAGGTCATTGTTCCTGCTGATTCCAGACAAGCTGAGCTTGCATTGGAGTATGCCCTGAAACATGATGGTCCTGTCTATATCAGACTTAACAGAAATGCTATGCCTGAGTTGCCTGAGCCTGCTGATTTCGCCTCCAAGAAAGTCATCAACCTCCGTAAGGGTAAGGATGTGACAATTGCAGCCAACGGTATTACCGCTTCCATGGTTATGGATGCTGCCACTCTCTTGGAGAAGCAGGGTATTGATGCTGAAATCCTGTCTGTTCCGTTTGTTAAGCCCCTTGACGTCGAAGGCATTGCCGCTTCGGTAAGGAAGACGGGAAAACTGGTCACTGTCGAGGAGCACTTGCTGGCAGGTGGTTTTGGTAGTGCTTGTCTGGAAGGGCTGGCAAAGGCTGACTTCGAGTACGCCTTCGACGCAGTCGGCATTGAAGATCGCTTTACTGAGACTGGGTCATATGATGAGCTGCTTGCCAAATATGGGTTGAGTGCAGAAGCCATCGCAAAGAGAGTTGCAAAGCTCTGTTCACAGAAGTAACAACAGGACAAGGAGTCTATTTATGAGTAAGAATTCTAAAGATACAGCATATGCCTTGCTTCGCGAGTGGAAAGGTGACTCATATGTGTTTGGTTTGGATGTGTTGGACAAGGTAGGTCCTCTTGCCGCTTCTTTTGGCAAGACCGCCCTCGTGGTATCGAACACTACATATCTGAAGCCTGTGGCTGACCAGGTGGTCAAGGCTTTGAAGGATGCTAATGTATCCCTGGCAGGTGGAGTGATAGCTCCCGATGCCAAGCCAAACGCTCCCCGTGAGGATGTGTACCGTCTTGAATCATACATTCTTCACTTCAAGCCGGATTGCATCATTGCAGTAGGTGGTGGTTCGACCATTGATGCGGTGAAGGCTGCAAATGCGCTTGCTTCTGTCGGTGGATCCATTACCCCAGAAATTGACCATTATTTTGGTACTGGTGTAGTGACGAAGGCTCTCGAGGATTCTGGAAAGAAACTTATTCCAGTGATAGCGGTTGAAACTTCAGCCAGCAGTGGAGCCCACCTAACCAAGTATGCAAACATCACTGATCCCATGGTAGGACAGAAAAAGCTGATCGTAGATCCAGCAGTTGTTCCTCCCGTGGCAGTCTTTGATTATGCAACCACAGTGAGTATGCCAGTAAGCGTTACCATTGACGGTGCCCTTGACGCAATCGCACATACCTTTGAGGTATTCTGTGGTGCTAAGGATGATAACTTTGATAGGATTAAGGACATTACTGTAGCAGCTATTGATCTTGTTGCTTCCCATGCAAAGACCCTTGTCAAGGATCCCAAGAACCTCGAAGCACGTGAGGCTATCGGCCTCGCTACCGACCTTGGTGGATATGCGATTATGATCGGGGGAACCAGTGGTGCACACCTTACAAGTTTCTCCCTGGTAGACGTCGTTTCACATGGCACTGCCTGTGGTATCATGAACCCCTACTATGCTATTTACTATAGCAAGGGTATCCAGAAGCAGTTGCGAGTGGTCGGCGAAATTTTCGCTCGCCATGGGTATATTTCTGCTGACCTGGACGCCCTCAGAGGTCGTGATCTTGCTGTCGCAGTTTCACAGGGAATGATTGAGTTCGGTAAGGCCATCGGTGCTCCGACAAAGCTCAATGACCTCAAGGGTTTCTCTGAGAAACATATTGAGCGTGCGCTTTCAGCTGCTAAGGATCCCCAGCTTGCAATGAAGCTTCAGAACATGCCTGTTCCGATGCAGACTTCAGATGTGGATATCTACATGGAGCCAATCCTCCGTGCAGCAGCCACTGGTGATCTCTCCCTTATCAAGGAGAAATAACCAAAAAGGTTTCCCCAAATTGTTTTTTATGTAAGATATAGGCTGTTTCTTTAGTTGGGTTGCTACCCAAGTGGGAGACAGCCTATTTTTTGCTAGCATGGAAAGGTATCTGAATTGCATGAGCACAAGCCAGAACATCCTGTAGTTTTTACTAACCTGTTGACTCTATCAGAGAATAATCCTGACAATAGGATTGAACTAATCCGCTGCGCGGAAGCTTTTCACTCATAGTGCTCGTGAGTCCTATCCACCCTTGCAAGATTCTACCG